>JAXHUB010000159.1:0-4148 GCA_034189845.1 Candidatus Cloacimonadota bacterium
CCCACTTCCTCGCCCAGCCGCACCATCACCTCGTCGTACGGGCTTCAGAGATCTGTTTTATGATAGCTGGCCGCTCTTTGATAAGCTGTTGCATTTTTTGTTGCAATTTTCGCATTCCTTCCTTGGTGATGTAGTTTGGCATTATTTTTCTATCCTCTTTTTCCGTTTTATTATTTTTTGTCCATGTTGCCCTAATTTTTTCAATTTCACATTACCACTATTAGACCAATTAGTAAGCATTTTTTCTATTATTTCATTGCGGCAACAAACAGCGCCTGTAAGAATTTCCGCAAATACAGGATTGCGTGTATTCTGATAGCTTTTATAAATTTTCAAATAAAAATTCTGATCTAGCTTGAAAATAGTCTTAAGAACGGCTATATTAAGTTTTATCATACTTTCTGTAGCGTAGAGCCAATTATTTTCCAGCTTTTTAAAAATAGGTTCTATAAGTGAATTATCGTATTTTATAAGTTTTACCAAAAGTTTCTGCAACCCGTTATTCATAAGCTGATTATCTTCTTTTATCCAATCAATGATGGTATCAAGATATAAGAGGGCATCTTTTTTTAAAAGCGGATACAAAGATTTATCTATAACAAAATTAAGTGTTCTTTGTTCTTTAAAATTTATGAGTACATTTTTTATGTATGGTAAGAAAAAATCGGGATTTTTTTTTACTGCTTTGGCCATAAGGTAGGCAAAAATTATGTAACCATATTCGCCTTTATGTTTCAGAATATAATTGTAAAATTCCACATACTGATCAGCATTTTTAGCTAGTTTGGTTGATAGAGTTTTCCCCACTAAAGTAATAACAGCTTGAGGAATTTTGTTATCTATCCGTTCAGGATAGGCATTGTAAACTATATCTATATCATAATCGCCGCTGGGAAGTTTGCGCTCATAGAAATCCACAGTGTCTTTTTTTAATCTTTCTTTCCAATCCAATGAAATCATAGCCAACTCCTTTCTGATTGAGACATAAGGGCTTAGTTGATAATAGCTATTTTACCGCGCTTATACTTATCATCAATGTTCAGTACAAAAATATACAAACCAGAGGATATCTTTTTGCCCGAATTATTCCGCCCGTCCCATCTGTAAACATTTTCCAGTTGAGATAATTCCCCTATTTCATCCTTAAATATCAAATTCCCATCCAGTTCATAAATCCAAATCTTACCCGATTTTTCTAGAGGTAAGTTAGCAAAGCTAATATGTTCATATTTATTGGTATTAAAAGGATTAGGGTAAATAATTAAATGATTTAAATCAACTATATCTGTCAAGCGAAAATGCGTTTTATTACCATCGTTTTGTATCACATTCCCAGTGATGTCTTCAATATTTTCTAGTTTAACAAAATAAGCTTGATTGCTATATTCCAGTTGTTTATACATATGGAGCAAAATTACGTATTCCCCGCTATTTTCTATATACTGCGTATTTACAAGTTTATTATGACTATCTATGGAAGGCATCACCATTTTAAAATTGCTAGTATCTGCTACACTCTCTTGATTTAAAGATTCATTGAAATATATTTTCACTACCGCATCATCCTTGATTTCCACTCCGGTTATATAAGGACCTATAACGTCTTCCTTATATTGGAAATTAAAATTGAGATCGGTTTGAGTTACTCCGGTTCTACCTTGTAAAATATCTATGTGCAAACTATAGTTGTTTATTTGTTCAAAATGGTTTGCAAAGCGCATTAGTAGCCCTTTTTGCTGAGCTACAGAATTTATAGAAACAGGTCTTCCTATATTATTATTAACCTCATAATTGCCACAATTGAGCGCAGAATTAGCCAAGGGAGTATCAAATTCAACCAATAATTCATTAGCAGAGTTCATTTCAATTTTGTTAAGAGAAGGAACATAATTTGGGATAGCTATTTTCCAGGGGGTTGGAAGGCTTTCTGCAGGCTCCATTTCATCATCTACTGTGGTAACCCTATAATACAGACTATCTTCTATACTAAAGCTGTTCAGAGAACTAAAGGTGGAATCTACAAAACTATTTGTACTGGTTTCGGCAATTAAATTTATATTTTCTTTGTATTTGCGATAGATTTTTGAACTAGCGGAGTTTTGCCACTCGAGTTTTACTTTATTTTCATCTAAAGGCACAACAGTAAAATTATGAGGAGTAGCAGGACCATTGAAATTCTGCGGTTTTATTAAAACCGAATGATAATCTCCTACCAATCCGTCATTCACAAGAATTCGTCTACTTGCTGGTAAACAAAGAATGGAGTTATTTTCGATGCTGTTCACAGAGTTTTGCCACATAGGTTGCAGTTTGTTTTCAAAAAAATCGGCTATATAGATATTTGGAGTTGCTGCAAAAATAAGTTCCGCATCACCGTCGGCATCCAAATCACCAGAGGTTAAAGAATTTTTTTCGATAACTTCGGCAAAGCTAATATAATCGAGCATTTCATAGCCGTTATTTCCCAATGTAAAAACAGCAAAATAGGAAAAAGTTTTGTTTTGGTCGAGTTCATTTTGAGTGAAGCCTCCTGCACAAAATTCCAAAGTGCCATTACCGTTATAATCGTTAATATCTAAATAATAACAATTTTCAACAGGTAGTTTTGTGTGCCAGGTTAATTCAAATCCCTCTTCCGCATTAGTAAAAATCATCACATCGCCATCTTTGTCTGCGGTAAGGATTTCAACGTTTCCATCGTTGTTCAAATCAGCACATTTCAAAGCTATGAATTCATTCCTTACCGTAGTAGGGGTATTGTTCAAAAGATATTCCACTTCTTCGAAGTTTTCATCGTACAACTCTATCACCCGCTTAGTTACATTATTGATAGTTTTATTTTTTATTAAAGCAAGCTCGTCTTTTCCGTCCATATCAAAATCGATAAATGCTCCTCCATAAACCTGGTTTGTATTCCAAAAAAGGCTATCGGAATAACCCTTTTCCCTTTGGAAAACCCTATAAACTACGCCTTGGTTATTACTGATTCCTAAAGCTAAAATCTCATCGTTCTGCCAGCTGTGTGTAATATCTAAGGGATAAAATATATCGTGAAAGGAATAGAGTGTGCTTAATTCATCGTTTTGCAGTTCATAAATTCTATTAGTTTGGGAAGCTCCAGAAATTTCTGTTGCCAAGAATTCTTCTGCAATGCTATCCTCGTTAAAGTCTATAGTGTTGTTTACCAGTTTCAATTCATTATCCAAATACTGCGAACTAAAGGTGTTAAAATCTATAGATTGGCTGTCTATATTAAAATTTACTATTTCTTGCCAGCTGTTTTCCATAGCGCTTAAATTTTTTGCAAAAACGTTTATCTTGGCTTCGCCAGAATTAATATTGGAAGGAAGTTTCTGCACCATAATAGAATCTGGATAGTTATTTTTTACTGAATACGTTTCACTTTCAGTTTCTATCTCCATCTTGATATTAACCACATCGTCAAAAACAGTTTGTACAAAATATTGTGGCATTTCAGCTTTATATCTTTTCATGTAATAAGCGTGGTTGAGTTCTGGAGGAGTTTTATCTATATTCACAGTTTGCATATAGTAGTGGTGTTTATTATCGGAAGTAACTAAATCTAACCGTATTGTGTAAGATTCTTCTATGTTAGGAGTTTCAAAGTGTGCTAAAACTCCATTTTCTACTGGTGTATAATAATATTTTGGTGTATTAAGATGAGTTTCCACGTCATTCCAATCCAAAGATGAAGGATTATTACTTGTGGTATAGGCTACCGAATATCGCCAAAAGTTGGAAGCAATAGCTGTTCCTCTTATTTCAACATCGTTGTCGATATAAGAGTTATCCTTGGGACTAGTAATTTCTAAAACCATATTGTTTTGGTTAGTAAGTAATTTATGAACATCAAGTAGACCATTACCATATAAATTTGTAAAGTTATCATCGCCTATTTTTTGGCAAGAATTAGCAAGATAAGTTTTTATCTCTTCAAAATTCAAATCGGAATTAACAGAAAGAAGCAACGAAATAGCACTACTAACTATTGGTGCAGCCATAGAAGTACCACTTTGTGCGCTATAAAGATTTTCTGCTTCATTATTGTATGTACTTAAAATATTCACGCCTGGTGCCACAAGGTCTATTTGTGGCCCATAGGTAGAAAAAATTGCCACTTGGTTGTA
>JAXHUB010000016.1:0-8033 GCA_034189845.1 Candidatus Cloacimonadota bacterium
TTCTGCTACAATTCTTCTGGCTTTTTCCGAATCAATATTACCGTAGGTAATAGTTGGTTTTCCATTTTCTATAACATCCACAACCGGTTCCATCGAGGAAAGACCTTTCTCGCCGGTTTGTGTTACTAATACATCACTCAGATTTCTCTTAGAAACTTCGTCCAAAATAGTCTTCATAACTTCGCGCGCACCCATAGCGATGCCGGAAGTTCCCATTCCTACAACCACCTTCACACGGTGTTTGCTTTCACGAAGCTTCATCTGCTTCTGAGCTTTTTCTCTGATCTTACGTAATTCTTCCAAGGTTTTCATTAAAACGCCTCCTATGCATATATAACTTATCTCTTACTACAATCTACAACCAACTACACTTAAAATAGTATCTTAGATATAGCTGTACGAGACTTTCATAAAATTTGGCTACTTACCGTCAAGAAAAATTTATAAACCCGCATCGACAAAGGAATTGAGAATGATTTTCAATTAGAGTTGAAAACGCATTCTCATTTAGCATATGGCTATCTAAACACTTCCGGGTTCACGATGTTTTTCGGTTTTTTCCCTTGCCACATTTGCCAAGCATTTTTAGCTGCCATCAAGCCCATTAGTGTTCTAGTGTTTATGCTGGCACTGGCGATATGCGGAGTTAGAACCACATTGGCACATTTTGGTAACTCGGGATGTAACTCAGGTTCATCTTCGTAAACATCCATTCCAGCTCCACCTATTTGATTATTTTGCAAAGCATAAACAAAGTCACCTTCCTTTATCACAGCACCGCGCGAGGTATTTATCAAAACTGAAGTTTTCTTCATTTTCCGTAGTTGCCGAATGGTTATAAGATGTTTTGTTTCTGGTGTTAGGGGCACATGTAGACTTACAAAATCGCTGTTTTTCAGTAATTCATCCAACTCCACTTGTTTCGCTTTCAGTTCTTTTTCCAAGTATTGGCTGGAATTCCGATCGGTGTACAAAATAGGCATTTCGAAGCCGCGAGCTCTTTTGGCAACGGCCTTCCCAATACGCCCAGCTCCTATAATTCCTAAGGTTTTGCCGAAAATATCATTCCCAAGAAAGAGCTCTGGGGCCCAACCTTGAAATTTCCCCGCTCTGGTAAATCTATCTGCTTCTACCACTCTGCGTGCAGTTGCAAAAAGAAGAGCCCAAGCCATATCAGCAGTAGTTTCTGTAAGTACTCCGGGCGTGTTGCAAACTGGAATGCCTGCCTTAGTAGCTGCTTCAACATCGATGTTGTTATAGCCCACCGCGTAGTTGCTAATTCCTTTTAATTCGGGATTTCCAGCTATGACCTCGGCATCGATGGGATCAGTGAGCAAACACAGCAAGATATCGCACCATTTTATTCCAACGATAATTTCTTCTTTGCTCAAAACTCTATCTTCTTGGTTGTATCTCAGCTCAAACTTATTTTGCAGTTCTTGCATTACTTTTTCGGGAAGTTTACGAGTTAAAAATAATTTCGGTTTCATATTCACTCCTTTTGATCTTTTTTTTCAAATTTCTAAGCAATAAAATGATAAAGCAAGTTATTTTTTGCAATTTCTTGACAATATCTAAAAGTAAGGATAATATTAATAATATAAATAAAGGAGTAAATAATGGCCAAAACCAAACCATTTGAAGAAAATACCCACCAATACGAGCAATGGTTTTCAGATAACAAATTCGTTTATGAATCTGAGTTAAGAGCCATAGAGCATCAACTACCAGATAGTTCAAACGGGCTAGAAATAGGGGTAGGAAGTGGGCGATTTGCTGCACCTTTAGGTATAAAAACCGGTGTAGAACCTTCCGAAAATATGAGGCAAATCGCTAAAAAAAGAGGTGTCCAGGTGGTGAAAGGAGTAGCAGAAAAATTGCCCTTTCCAGACTCCCAATTCGATTTTGCTTTAATGGTTACTACAGTTTGTTTTGTAGACGATATACAAAAATCTTTTGAAGAAGCATATCGGGTTTTAAAACCTGCAGGCAACCTTATAATTGGTTTTATAGATAGGGAAAGCATTGTCGGAAAAATCTACCAAAAACATAAAAAAAATAGTGTATTTTATAAAGTTGCAAAATTCTATAGCGTTGACGAACTAGTTTCTTATTTGAAAAAAGCAAATTTCAAAGATTTTCAGTTTTCTCAAACTATTTTTCAAGCATTGTCCGAAATAAACCAAATAGAACCAATAAAAGAAGGATACGGCGAAGGTTCTTTTGTAATCATAAAAGCACATAAATAGGTAGTAACAAAAGCGCTTTCCAAATAAAAAAGCAAGTGCCGCTTAATCTCCTAATTATAATTTAACCAAAAAATAAAATAGTTACTTACTAATGAAATAGCTCTTTTAAAAGATACTCCCGTTTCTGTTTAGGTTGGTGTAAATAAGATCTGCTTCTAATTAATTCTACTTCTTTTTCTTTCAACTGTTTTCAATATTTTCTTCCTCATTCGCATACTTTGCGGAGTTACCTCCAGCAGCTCATCTTCTTCGATATACTCCATAGCCTGTTCTAAACTAAACATACGTGGTGGATTTAATTTTATAGCATCATCGGAACCAGATGCTCGCACATTAGTTAATTTCTTACCTTTGCATACATTTATCACCAAATCGTTCTCGCGGTTGTGCTCGCCCACTATCATGCCTTCGTAAACCTTGGTTCCAGGATTTATAAAAAGTGTTCCCCGTGGCTGAAAACTATTTAAGGAATATCCTGTGGCCTCGCCTTTTTGCATAGCTACCAGAACTCCACGTTTTTTGCTCTCTATCTCTCCCATAAAATATTCATATTCATAAAAGCTGTGATTTAAAATACCAGTCCCTCTGGTTTCGGTTATGAATTCATTACGAAAACCTATTAACCCGCGTGATGGTATTTTATATTCCAACCTGGTATAGCCATCACTCCCAGCAACCATGTTTAGCATTTTTCCTTTACGCTCTCCCAACATCTCTATTACAGTACCTACATATTTATCGTTCACGTCCACAATAGCTATCTCTACTGGCTCTGTTTTTTTACCATTTAGTTGGCGAAATATAACTTTAGGCTTGGAAACCTGGAATTCAAAACCTTCTCGGCGCATATTTTCTATAAGAATGGAAAGCTGCAACTCGCCGCGTCCCTTCACAATAAATTCATCTGCTTTGGTTGTTCGCTCTACCGAAATGCTTACATTGGTCTGCAATTCTTTTTGCAATCTTTCCCATAGATGGCGAGAATTTATGTACTTACCTTCTTTGCCGGCAAAGGGCGAATCGTTTACTCTGAAATTAATGGTAAGCGTGGGTTTGTCTATTTCAATAAGGGGGAGAGGCCTAGGTTGCAATCTATCGGCAATTGTTTCTCCCACATCTATTTTTTCTAGTCCGGCAACAGAAACAATATCGCCGGCAACAGCTGTTTTAACCTGTTTTTTTTGCAAGCCAACATATTGGAAAATCTGAGTTATTCGGTAGGATAGTTGCTTACCATCTCTTTTAAGCAGCAGCACATCTTCTCCTACCGACAGTTTGCCGTTGGTAATTTTCCCTGTGCCAATCTTTCCCAAATAATCGTTGTATTCGATAGCCGAAACCAACATCTGCAAAGGCTTATCTTTGTCTCCTTTGGCATCTTCCACTTGCTGAATAATTGTATCGAATAACGGCACCAAATCTTCATTCTCATCTTCCAGTTCATAGCGCACAATGCCCGCCTTCCCAGAAGCGTACAAGACAGGAAAATCCAGCTGGTCATCATTTGCATTAAGCTCCACGAACAGATCAAAAACCATATCCAACACTTCGGTAGGCCTGCAATTGGGACGATCGATCTTATTTATAACCACAATCGGTTTCAGTTTAAGTTCCAAAGATTTTTTTAGAACATATTTGGTCTGTGGCATCGGTCCTTCAAAAGCATCTACCAGTAGCAAAACCGAATCAATCATCTTCAAAATACGCTGCACTTCCCCGCCAAAATCGGCATGACCGGGCGTGTCAACTATATTCACCTTGTAGTCTTGATAATAAAATGAAGCATTTTTGGAAAATATGGTAATACCGCGTTCTCTTTCCAAATCATTGGAATCCATAATACGTTCTTGAATTTCCTGATCTTTGCGAAAAACTCCACTCTGCTTTAAAGCGGCATCTACTAAAGTTGTTTTGCCATGATCTACATGAGCAATAATAGCTATATTTTTAATTTTCATAAATATCCTTTTTTGTCATAAGGTGTCACAGCTATGGGGAAGGGTATTTAAGTCAATGATTACCGTAAATTATTTTAACCTACTTCTCTTCTTCATTTTTTTAGGAAGCACCCGCTACTTGCTGCTAGTAAGATTGGGGCAGAAATAACCCAGAAATTATAGATATATAATAAGTTGGGCATTTATTAAGATTAACGCAACCTCCCAATCACCATTTTTTAGATTTGACAAATTTTGGTAAATAATGAATAGAAGCCAAAATAATAAGGAGTATTGGATGAACAGAGTAATTATTTTTTTAAGCTTGCTAGGTTTTTTTATAGTTGGTTGCAGCAAAACCGAACCTTCCCCGAAAGAATGGCAGATGCTGAGAATTGAATTAGGTAATTAGAAAAAGACGCATATTAAAATATAAATAATTTAAAAAATGATTTGACATGCTTTTTAGTAATAATATTTTGTCTATTGAGTTTCAATCAGTGACGTAGCTTGGCTACGAATGTCTCAGATTTTAAAAAAGGGGACATTTTTAAGGGCTTGGTAAAACAAGCCCTTTTTTTTTTGGCAAGGCAGGCAAGGTAGCCAAGTGGTTTAGGCACCTGATTGAAACTCAGTTGTGGTAATGCCACCGTGGGTTCGAATCCCACCCTTACCGCCATTTGTCCTTTCTGTCCCACAAATCAGGAATCATACCTAACGGCTTTCCCTTTTTCTTTTTCTTTGCGCTTTCTTTTAAATTATTTTTTTGCTAAAAATAAATATTATTTATTTCTTGACTTATTTAAAAAATTTATAATGACTTAAAAGTATATGTAATATGTTTAAAATTATAGTAAATAATTTAAGGAAACTTTAATGGAAATTACTCCAAATCCTCTAACCATTAGCCAATTGTTTAGTGGTAATAATGAACAATTTTATATTCCAGCGTATCAACGTCGATTTTCTTGGCAAGAAAAACAATTAATAGATTTATTTGAAGATATCGATTTATTAAAACAGAGTGATACTCATCTATTGGGTACAATTTTGTGTCTAACTGGTTCTCATACCGCCGGTTTAAATATCTTAGAACTAGTAGATGGTCAACAGAGGATTACTTCTATTTCAATACTGCTTAAAGTAATCCAAGATAGATTCGAGGAATTAGAAGAAAATGAAATTAAAGACGAAATCAATAGCTATATGTATTGCAAGAGCATAGATAGAAAGTTGCAAAACAAAGTATTGCTTGGTGATTTAGATAATCCAGATTATGTGAAATTGTTAATTAAGAAAAATATGCATAGTATCAAAAACAACAATTTAAAAGAAGCTTATGAATTGTTTTACAGATTGTTGGAAGACTATGATAAAAATAAATTAAATAGTTTTTATTTCAAATTTATTAACAAGGTTAAAATTATTCGACTGGATGTTGGACAAGCTAAAGACGCATACAAACTCTTCGAAACTATTAATAATAGAGGATTGAGTTTAAGTCCAACAGATATTATTAAAAATTTCCTTCTTGGACATGCTTCATCTATAGACAATAGGACTTTAGATATAATTAGAAAAGATTGGAAAGATGTAATTGTTAATCTTGATGGTATTGATACGGATGATTTCTTTCGCCAGTATATGTCGAGCATTTTGCAACGAAAAATAACCAAATCAAAATTAGTTGATGAATTTAAAAAACACTATATCATTTATATTTACGAGGCAAAGAATCTACCAGAATATAAAAAATATAAAGAAATTAGAATTCAAAAATTGAAAAATATTGAAAAAATTAAGAATGAATTAGATGGAAATGAGTATGAAGATGATGAAATAGAAACGGATGAGATCCAAGTCGAAGAGAATAATACTTCCATGGATTTTATGGAAATTGATAAATTTACATCAAATTTAAGAAACTCCTCCAACATATATAATAAAATTCTGTTAAGGAAATTTTCGGATGAGAAGATAAATAGAAAAATTTATAACCTCCAAAGGATTCGTTCATTCCCAGCATATATCTTTTTACTTGATCTATTTAAAAGAGAGCTCTCAAAATCAAAGTATTATTTGATTTTACATATGATTGAAGTTTTTATGCTTCGTAGACATATCTGTGAATATAGAACCGGTGAATTGGACGATATTTTTTCTAGTTTAGTGAAAATTCCAAATAAAAATATTGTTGAAGATGTTCATGATAAATTAAAGAAACATTTACCGACTGATGTTGAATTTGAGACAAAGTTTAAAACTCATAGTTATAAATCAAATGGGCCACGTGCAAAATATGTTTTAGAAGTTTTTGAATATGAAACCATTAGAGATCAAGGTTAATATACTTTAAATAAGGGGAGAGAATTACAATTAGAACATATTATCCCTCAAAAAATTCATACTAAAAAGTCCAAACGAAAATATGGTGACTGGGAGACCTATTTAGGTGAATATTCACTAGATATATTCACTGAATATATTTATCGTATTGGTAACTTGACTTTGATTGGGGAAAAGTTGAATATTGTTGCTTCAAATAATCCCTATCAGGCAAAATTGGTTGAGTATAGAAAATCAAATATTCGATTGACTCAGGATATTGTTGAAAATTTTAATGAATTTAAATTTGATGCTGTAGAAAAACGTTCAAATGATTTCGCTAAGAGGGCTTCACAAATTTGGTCGTTATAAATAAATCAAAATCTTTATTATTATATAATTTAAAAAATTGATCAATTACAAAACTAGGAGATCTAAATGAATGTAAAACAGGAAAAAATTAATGTTATTTGCCCACATTGTCAAAAAGAGGTAGAGATTATTGTAGGAGAAAAGAAATATATCTGTCCATACTGCGAAAAGAATTTTGTATATAAAAAAAATACAGAAGAAGGAGAAAATCCTACTGGTTGTGCAAAATTTATGATGGTTATATTGTTTGTATTTTTTTTATTCCTTGCTTTATGGGTAGTATCCTTAATACCTATGTGGAATACTCCATGAATATAATTTAAAAACATAGCCACACACAGCAACTGCTGCAGGATAATGCCCAGAAAGTTGACCAAATTTTGCAAACTGAGCTGAGCAGACTGGAAAACTTATCTCAGACAGACCAGATCCAAAATGGCGATTGGCAAACTATTATAAAGCTGATGACAGCTGGAGCTGAGGAACGTTTTCAGGCTTTGTACTGGTATAGCCTGCCCGATGGCAATTATTTTACTTCTCAGGTTGGCAAAACAGATTCTAACCTGAGCGATCGTGAATATTTCCCGGCCTTACTAGCTGGCAAACCTGTAGTGGGAGCTCCTATTGTGGGCAAAACCAGTGGCAAAAAATCTTTCGTGATAGCTGTTCCCATAAAAAAGGCTGAGAAAGTAGTGGGAATGTTGGGAACTTCTTTTTATTTACCAGATTTTTGGAAAAAACTAAAATCACAAATGCAGCTACCCGCCAAATACGATTTTTATGCAGTGAATTCCCAGGGCACCACTATTTTCGACTTGGAAAGTGTAGATTTACTTCTAGATAAACCATTGCAGCAAGATTCACCCAGCCTGGTAGAAGCTATAAAAAAGATAATCTCTTCCCCAAAGGGTAGCTTGAATTATGAGTGGAACAATAAAACCAAAACTGCCATCTACCAGATATCAGAGATAAGCGATTGGCGCTACGTACTCTCTTTTTATTAAACTATTTTTGTAGGCACTCGGCTGCCCAGATTTATTCTGGCGGACTCGAGTTGCTTCCTAACTATAATGTTTAGCAACATAAAAATATAAGGAGGTTTGCTTGAGTACACCTATAGCAATAATAGGAATTGTCGGCTTCTTTGTTT
>JAXHUB010000160.1:0-2500 GCA_034189845.1 Candidatus Cloacimonadota bacterium
GCGATGCATTTGCTCCGATTTTGTTTCGCTCATTCGCTTTTTTAGTATTGGAATTATACCTTGCCAGCGTCGAGAAAAATTTCCCGATCCGCTTGCAGATTTCCAACTAAGACGGAAGCGTTTGTTCTTAGCTCCATACAAAATAATTTGTTTGTTATCTTCATATAAATTCTGCCAAGGGGTTTGTAAGGAAAAATTAAACTCATTTGCTAATGCTATTAAAGTTTTCAAAGTCCAGCTATGTTTTTTTTTGTTTAGATTTCCCCAGTGAACTACTGCACCTTCCATGATGGATTTAGAGGGATCTGGTATTAATAGTTCAGGATCAAATTCCATTTTTGTACCCAATCCATTACAGGCTGGGCACATACCGATGGGGCTATTGAAGGAAAAATGTTGAGGGGTAAGTTCAGGATAACCAATTCCGCACCGTGCACAGGAATTGGATTCCGATAAAATTTCTTCTCTCTTTTCATCTACATAATCTACTTTAAGAAATCCATCGGTAAGCTTAATAGCAGTTTCTACGGAATCAAAGAGACGAGAACGAATATTTTTTTTTATTACAATGCGATCTACTATGATATCAATATTATGTTTACTTTTTTTATCCAATTCTATTTCTTCTGTAAGTTCGTACATTTTGCCGTTTATACGAACGCGGACAAATCCTTCTCGGCGAGCCTCTTCTAATTCTTCTTTGTGCTGGCCTTTTCTATTTTGAACGATGGGAGCTAGTATTTGGATGCGAGTGTTTTCTTCATTTTGTAGAATGTGATCTACCAGTTCATCAACTGTTTGCGAACCAACCTTATCTCCGCAATTATAGCAAAACTGAGTGCCAATTCGTGCGAATAGAATTCTAAGATAATCGTAGATCTCCGTAACAGTACCCACTGTAGAGCGGGGATTTTTACTCGCTGCCTTTTGTTCAATCGAAATCGCAGGTGAAAGCCCCTCGATGTAGTCAATTTTTGGTTTTTCCATTTGCCCTAAAAATTGGCGGGCATAAGCGGAAAGAGATTCCACATATCTTCTTTGACCTTCGGCATATAGCGTATCGAATGCTAATGATGATTTCCCAGAACCAGAAACTCCGGTAAAAACGATGAGTTTATTTCTGGGAATGCGCAATTCCAGATTTTTTAAATTATGAGCTTGAGCACCTTTTATATAGATCTCATTTTTCATTATTGTTTCATTCTTTCAAAAATGAGCTTTTTGAGGCTAGAATCAATATCGGATTTTTCAATAATAGTTTCAACTTTAGCGGGGTCATCGGCTATGCGAGAAAATTCTGAAATTAGACCTGGCAGGTAGTCATTTGTAGGATCCAATTCAACAGCTTTTACCAATAGATCAAAAGCTTTATCTGTGCTGTCTTGTTGTATTAACTGATAACTGTATTCCAAATTAAGTTGAGCTAAACTGGTATTGAATCTTTCACCTTGTTGAATGAATGAAATAGCCTCTTCCATGTATCTTATAGCTTTATCATAATTATCTTCCTGATGATAGGCTTGAGAAGCTCGCATAAAACAGGAACCATAGTTGTTCAGAAGTCTAGTCATATTTTTATCTTTATAGATCTCTTCATCGTGAATGCCGCGGTAGGAATATACAGAATCGATATTAGTGATAAGGCGATCTACGTCGATATTATAATCTTTTTTTTCCGTAACCAAGCGGTCTACCATTCCTTCGTTTTTTAAATAACGGTCAAAACCAACCAAATCACCTACTGTAACAGCGAAATAGATAGGTCGTTTTCCAAAATTATCTTTTATTATCTGTATTACTGCTAAGTCTTTAGTATATAGGATTTTATCTTTAGGGAAATTAATAGTAAAGGAATGTTCTGCGAAATCTGTTTGGACAGACAAAGCTATATCCTCTGGAACTATTTTGGGAGAGAGAGGAGAGTTGCGATCACTTTGACAACCTTCGATATATTCGTTTTGTTTTTCTATGGGTAGTGGTCTGCCTCTGCGATCTTTTAATTCAAAAATTACGCCTTCCAAATCACGCAGTTGCTTAATATACCAACCTGTGTTTAAAAGGCTCAAATTGGCTATGGTTATATCTTTTCTTATGCCCTGGCATTGTTCATTTTTGTAAGCAATAGCTTTTTCCATAGCTTTGCGAGCTTTTTCATCGGGATAATATCCGTTATTGCTTTTGTGTATATACTCGCTGGCTTTTGGATCATAAACTGCTTGTGTATACCAGGCGGGGAAGGTGTCGTTGTCTCCATTTGTAAAAATTATAGCATTTTTCTCTACACTGTTCAATATATTTTGTCCGTAATCCAATGCAATATATTCATTTGATCTATCGTGTATTTTGTATTGTGAGAGTAAATTTATAGTGGGTAGCAGTATGACCAAAATAATAGCGAGGTATCCGAGTACTTTTCTGCGTTTCTTAAAATAATTTACAATAGCCAGCGAACCAATTGCCAACCATACTGTCCAAAAATTGTAGGCAGTTACAAAGAAAT
>JAXHUB010000161.1:0-4159 GCA_034189845.1 Candidatus Cloacimonadota bacterium
TGCCAATGGAAACAACTGCCAGTTCACAGTCTAAAATTTCATCATTAGATAGTCGGATTCCTGTTAATTTACCATTATTGCCAATAAATTCATCCACAGAATGACCAGTATAGATTTGGACTCCGTGTTTATTGACTTCTTTTTCTACCAGTTTGGCCATTTCCCAATCTAAAAAAGGTAAAATTTGAGGAAGTTTTTCTACAACTATAACTTTAATTCCAGCTAACTGCAAAGCTTCACATGTTTCTATTCCAATAAGTCCACCTCCTACTATCACAGCTTTTTTTACCTTTCCTTCTATAGCAGCTTTTTTAAGGTAATCTGCATCTTCCATACTTTGCAAAGTGCTAATTCCGTTCAGTTCTTTACCAGGCAAATTAGGAAAAATAGGTTTAGCGCCGGTTGTGATTACCAGCTTATCGTATTCATATTCATTATTTTTACCATTTTTTAGATTTTGAGCTACTACTTTTTTGTTTTCTCGGTCTATTTTTGTAACTTCGGTATTTACCACAGCTTTTATATCTTTTACTTTGGAGAAAAAATTGCTATCACGCGGGGTGCCAGTTGGTGAGCTTATTAATTTATTACGTTCATCGAAAACCCCACCCACATAATAGGGATAACCACAAGAAGCCATACTGAGGTATTTTCCTTTTTGAATAATGGTTATTTCGGCGTTGCAGTCCATTCTGCGAGCTTTGGATGCTGCTTTTGGTCCAGCAGCCGAACCTCCAATAACTACTATTTTCTTTGCCATAGTGCCTCCTATATTTTTATATAATCTGTCAAAAAATTTCTAATAGAGTACTGGATAATTATTATTTAGTACAAGCATCAATTACATATCGATTTTTCTTTAAAAATAGAAGTTAGTTATTGGCTGTCAAGCATTAATTCTGAACATAAGTGTAATATTACTCTTTCTTTTGCAGTTCCAACCATCTATCTTCACCTCTATCTAATCTTGTTTTTATGTCTTTTTGTTGTTCTGCAATTTAAGCAAAATCTTCTGTAGAAAATTGGGAAGCTTTTTTTCCAATTACTGTAAATTATTTTCTAAAACTGAGATAGTTTTTTCCAGTCTTTCCAACTCACGTTTTTTATTGTAACTCAGTTTATTAGAGCTATTTTTTTTCTTTTCTGATTCCTGAAATCTTTTTAGTAGCAGATAATCTGAATAGTTACCAGGAAATTTCCGGATTTTATCTTCTTCAAAAATGAAGAGATGGTTAGTTATTCTATCTAAGAAGTATCGGTCGTGGGAGACCACCAGAAAGCAGCCTCGGAAGCTATCTAAATAATATTCTAATATTTCTAAAGTTTTTATATCCAAGTCATTAGTGGGCTCGTTTAAAATTATGAAATTTGCACCAAACATAAATGAGCTTAGCAGAAATAACCTTTTTTTTTCACCGCCCGAAAGGCTATAGAGTCTATTTTGCTGCATTTTTGAATCGAAAAGGAATTTTTGCAACATCTCAGAAGCAGAATGCAGAGTACCATCTTTTGTGCGTATGTGTTCTGCTTTCTCTTTAATAAATTCCAAAACTGATTGATTGGAATTAAAACTGTGTCTTTCTTGTTTGAAATAGGCGAATTTGGTATTTTTACCAATTTTCACAGTACCTTGGGTGGGTTCTATTTGCTTGGTTATAATTTTTATCAATGTCGTTTTACCACAGCCGTTTGCACCCAGTATGCCAATTCTTTCATGTTTTTGAAAAATATCGGAGAAGTTTTTAAAAAGTATATTAGAATCATAGGATTTGCTTATATTTTTTAGTTCTAAAATCGTTTTTCCCAATCTTTTATTTTTAAAACTTATTTCTAATTCTTTGTTTTCGGAAAGATAAGATTTATCCATCAGTTCTTACACTCTATAGAGATGATCTTTTGGTTTGGAAGTACGCACTTTAGCACCTCTTTGCAGCCATCGAATTTCTTTTTTTAGTTGTGCTTTGCGCCTTGTTCTTTCCTTTGTAAACCAAGTTGCTGTAGCTGTTTTTGTTTTAAATATTCAGAATAATTTCCTTTATAGAAACGGAAAGTACCATCCTCAATCTCTAGTATTTTCTGAGAAACTGTATCTAAAAAATAGCAGTCATGAGTAACAAAAATAACACTTCCTAGGTAGTTTAATAAAAAATCCTGAAACCACTCGATTGTTTCAAATCCAAATGATTAGTAGGTTCATCTAAAAGGAGAAGATGGGGATGATTTACCAAAACTCTAGCTAAATCCAATTTTCTTCTCTGTCCTACAGAAAGTTTGTTTATTTTTTCATGCAAATTGGTAAATCCAAGCTTGGTTAAAATAGTTTTAGCTTTTATCTCTATTTCCCAAATATCCTCTGCTTTTTCCAGTAGTTGTTTGTTTTTATGTAATTCACCTTTTTTCCAATTCATTATATTTTCTTAAAACTTTAAATTCGGAATTATCGCTGTAGTAAATATGCTGATAAATAGAATGATGTAAGTTGATCTGTGGTCTTTGTGGCAAGTATCTTACTTTAAGTTTATTACGAATGAAACCAGTCCGATTAACTCGGTAAATATTCCCGAAAATAATTGTCCTGGTAGTGTAAGCAAACCTGCGCCAGGAGTGCAAGTTAAAATTGTGAATTATGAGACAGATGAAGAACAACCTGCTGGAAAAGAAGGCAAGATAATGGTTAAAGGTGATTTGGTAAGAAAGGTTACTTGGGAGATATTGAGCAAACGTCTTTGAGAATACATAATGGCTTGTACGATACGGGTGATATGGGTATTTTGAATAAAGATGGCTTTTTGTGGCATAGAGGACGCTTAAAAAGATTTGTGAAAATTGGCGGAGAAATGATATCATTGGTTAAACTGGAAGAAGAATTGGATAAATTGCTTCCAGATGATGTAATTAGCTGTGTGGTAGATGTTCTTCACCCTACTAAGGGCGCTGATATAGTGGCTGCTGTTACTAGTGGAAACTTAGAACAAAAGAAAATTATAAAAAAAATAAAGAAAGTTCTTCCTAATATTGCTGTTCCTAAGGAGTTTCATATAATAGAAGATATTCCAATGATGGGAAGTGGGAAAGTGAATTTCAGTTAAGTAGAAAAAATCTGCCGAGATTGGCAAAAAAATGGGGCAGCTCAGAAATTATAACAAAATCCAATATGATTGTATTTTAGATTTAACTTCAATTTAGCGTTTTTGTTGTGCTGCTTGCAAATTAGATAGGAAACAGCGCTGCCAACTACAGCTCCTGTTATTACATCGCTGGGAAAATGGTTTCCTGAAGCTACCCTTAAACTTGCACAAATAGCTGCACTTCCGTATAATCCCACCGCTAAGAGCGGTTTAGAACCATATAGTTGATAACTATAGAAATAGCTATAAGTTGCTAATGAAAATATCGTTGAGGTGTGATGTGAAAAAAATGACTGCTGGGCATCTTCTTTCTGTTTGATATCTAAATTCGTACCATCATCATAAACATATGGTCTGTTTCGTTGAGTTAGTGCTTTACTCCAGCTAGCTAAAGCAGACTGGGTGAGAGCTATTTTGCTTAAAACTATTAGATTATCCAATGTATATGGCTCATCATAACTTATATACATACTGGCTCCTAAGCTAGCAAATACCAAATAATCACTGATTTTATCTAAATTTTCATCATATCTAGTTATTGACCAGCGGTCAAAAAAAGGAATAGAATTTTCATTTAAATCAAAAATATCATTTTCACTTAACTGCTCGTAAAATTCATCATTAACTAATCCAGCTGATTGCTGCAATACGGCAGCGGTGCCAATGAAAATGGAAGATGTAACTTTATTGACCTTAAAAACTTGTGCATTCAAAGAATAAAAGGAAAAAAATAAAAGTACTAGTATTGTTTTTTTCATAAGAAAGGAGTATACAACTTTTTAGCTGCAGACTAATACAATTATTTTCCTAAAGTTGCAACCATAACTGCTTTAATGGTATGCATTCTATTTTCTGCTTCATCGAAAACTACAGATTGTGGACCTTCGAATACTTCTTCGGTTGCTTCCATAGAATCAAGTCCGAATTTCTCTTTGATCTCTTTTCCTACAGTGGTATCGGCATTGTGGAAAGATGGAAGACAGTGCATGAACAGGCAGTTTGCGTTCTCTGTTTTTTCCATAAGTTGTTTG
>JAXHUB010000162.1:0-8124 GCA_034189845.1 Candidatus Cloacimonadota bacterium
TTGAATTTCAAATCCTTTTCTTCAATGAAATAAAGCGCTGAGTTTACTAATTTTTTCTTTTCTGGTTCTTCCAATAGATAATAGATAGCTTCATAAAATGCTAACTGCTGCATGTAGCGTTTTACTTTTTTCCCATTTGGTACTCCGGTTTTATAATCGATAATGTATATTTCTCCTTCACTATTTTGGAAACGCAGATCTGCTTTGCCTCGAAGAAATATATTTATATCTTGTTCTGTGGTGATGAATTTCTCTGCTGCTTTGCCTTTTTCAGGAAATATTTGCACCCAACCTTTTTCTGGTAAATAATTGTTGTAAATTTTCAAAATTAAACTTTTAATGCCCTCTTTTATGAACTCTAAAAATATGTTTTTAAAATACTGTTCAGAGTAATTCTGTGGAGAACGGTATTTAAAATAGGAAGATTGAAGGTAAATATTTAAACAATACTGAATATAATTTCCAGCATATTTATATAAATTCCCACTTAATTTATTTGTTTTAAAGGATTCGATATATTTTTCCCAAACAGAATTTAACAAATTGTGGGAAATAGTTCCCAGCAAGGTTTTGCTAAAATCCTCTTCTACTTCTGCTTTTCGCTCTTGTAGTCTTAAAATATTTTTAAAATAGAATTCAAACGGGCTATCATGAAACTGCTGCCAACTGCTAGGCGAGACACTAAATTTTTCTTTCTCGATATCTTGCATATGAAATGGGATTGTAAAGAAATCTTCTGGATGTTGGGATATGTTATTTATCTTTTGGGGAAACGAGAAATTCTGGAAAAATTGCTTATAAATTTCCTTAGAAGCAGCATATTTCTGAAATGGTTCAGTGAGTTTTTGTAATCTTAATTCTTCTAAAAATGAACTTATCTCAATATTTTCCATTTCATTTTTTATGGTGTACACTTGCGGATTTTTACTTTGGCATAAAAGGCGGTAAAAATAGTATTTATCTCGATGTTTAATGTCTTCATAATTTTTCAATCCTAATTTACTACGCTGATTTTCCGAAAATAAAAATTGGGGTTGTCTGGCTGCTGGTAAAACTCCTTCACTCACATTCAAAATGTGCATATTCCCGAATTTCATATTTCGAGTGCCTTGCAGGTTAGTGATATTTATTTTAGGTTTGTTTTTGCTACTAGCTTTTATTCTTTGCGGTTTTAAATAATCTAAGAAAAGTTGGCACAGGTTTTGAGCAATATTTTTAGGAAATATTTCGTACCAGTTTTCAACAAACTCTTCTAAAGTGGAAAAATCAGCTAGTGCCTGGAAATAAACTTGCGGCAGATCGGTGCGGACAAATTCGGGAATATTTTGGAACACTTCCCATTCAATATGGTTGGAAAAAAAAATCTGTAATGAACCAACTGAGTTGATTTTATCTAATTTATCAGTAGTATTTTGGATTTTAACAAGTAGTTGCTTTAAAGGGGTAGTTTTGTGAAAATAACTACTGTCGATGCTCTTTAGGTCGTTATCAATCAAATAAAATAATTCAGCTCGCAACTTTTTCTTGTCTTCCATACCGAAATAATCCAAAAAAAGATCATCCAAACAGGCATCCAGCAAATTTTGTATGGAAAAGAGCTTTTCATCTTCTTTCCTGTGCAAGTTATGCAAATTTTGCAAAAATTGATAAAACCTACTTTGGGCAAAAGAGTTATAATGTGTCCCACTAAATTTCTGGGGATCGAAGAAAGCAGAATACGATTTTTGGAGAAACCGAAAATCTAATACGGTAGCAAATTCTTCTATATTGCTAAAAAGAAAAGCCAGCATAGAAAACTCATCTTTAAATTGAGCTACAGGAATTTTCATATTTAAATATGAGCTTATATCAGTTGCACTGATAGCACGAACTGGTTCTAAATTCTCTTCATCTAACATATCTTGCGGTAGCTGATAGTAAAGATGTACAGGTAACTTAAGCTTTTCTAAAATTTTCTTTTCCAACTTAGTATGATAAAATTGATTCACCACCACTACTCTATCTATATCTTGGCAAATCGTGCTATCTGCATAGGAAAAGTTGTAAGTAAATATAGTATCGGAAAACCCTTTTTCTTCTAAATATTGGTAATAATTGTTTTTCAAATCAATAAGCCTGCTATATACTTCCTCTTGCCAATTCCCTGCTGTTTGGGTTTGTTCAAGAATTTCGAAAACCCGTTCATCTTTTATGAATTCTTCCTGAAGCTCTTGCCAAAATTGCAGAAGCTGCTGGATGAATTTTATACTATTAAAGTAATCTCTTAAATGAAAAAAATATTTATCTTCTTTTGTCATTATCTTGAAAATAGTTAAAATTCTCTTTTCTTCTTTTAAAATAGGATTTTTACTGATAAAATATTCACTTTTGAAATCTTCAAATGTGAAAAACATACTTTTATTTAAATTCCAATTACTCAGAAATAATTGCTTAGCTTTATTGCAGTTGGCTCTGGTGGGAAAAAGATAAAGCGTATTGAATTCCCTATTTTCATTAATAATCTTTTTATTGATATCTTCATCAAAATTAACGTAATAAACTTTTCTCATGTAAACTCCCGAACAGGACTTTTGTACTTAATTATTCGTCATCTATTCTATATTAAAAAAATCATTCCTAAAACTACTACAATTACTAAAGATGGCAGCATATTCAATACTTTTATATCTTTTATTTTCAAGATACGCAAACCCAGCGCTAGCAACATCAAACCACCAACTGCCGAAAGTTCGTTCACTATTACCTGATTAAAATAATCTCCAATTAAAGCAGTTAACAAGGTTAGACCACCTTGATATATTAATAGCGGTATAACAGAAAGCATTACACCGATTCCCATTGCTGCTGCCAAGGCAATAGAGGAAAAGCCATCTAAGATGGATTTAGCCATAAGTAAATTGGGTGAATTCCCTAAACCTTCCTCAATTGCTCCCAAAATTGTCATAGAACCCATACAAAAAAGCAGAAAAGCGGTTAAAAATCCATCAGAAAAATGATCATTTCTACTGTTTAATTTTTTCTTCAATTTGGCAGCTAAAATATCAAGTTTGTTTTCTAACTGAAGAAATTCACCTAACAGCGATCCCAAAACTATGCTAAAAATCATAACAATAAAATTGGAAGTTTTAAAAGCCAAATTGATACCTAAAAAAATCGTGAATACTCCTATCCCATTAAAAGCGGTTTCCGTTAACTTCGAAGATATTTTTTTGTGACCCACAAAACCAATTAAGCTTCCGATTACTACAGCAGCGCTGTTTATGATAGTTCCCAGCATTACAATTCCTTAAAATAATTTTTGTTGAAATTAACTTTACACTTCTACTTTGCAAGAGTTTTTTTGATTTTACATAAGAAAGAGGTAATATGGAATTTCCCGAAAAATTAATAACTGGTTATTTTCTAAAAAGAAATAAAAGATTTATGGTAGATTTGCAGCTGGAAAATGGAAAAGTTGTTACAGCTCATTGTCCCAATTCAGGAAGCATGAAAACTTGTTTAAAACCTCACTGGCCAGTAAGATTGAGCATTAGCAATAATCCTAAAAGAAAATTCAAATACACTTTCGAGATGATTCATAATGGGAAAACATGGATTGGTATTAATACAAATTTAACAAACAAAATAGTGCAACACGGTATAATAAATGGCAAAATACCTGAATTAAATGGCTACTCCACTTTAAAACGAGAAGTGAGATACGGCAAAAATAGTCGTATCGATATTTTGTTGGAAAAAATAGATAAAAAATGCTTTGTGGAAATAAAAAGCGTTACCTTGGTTGAAAATGGAAACTATCTTTTCCCAGATGCAGTAACCAAGCGTGGACAAAAACACTTGCTCGAATTAATCTCGATGAAAAGGCAAGGCCATCGGGCAATTATTTTCTTTCTAATTCAAAGAAATGATGGTTGTATTTTTGCACCAGCAACAAATATTGATCCAGATTATTCAAAACTATTAAAAAAAGCCTATCAAGAGGGTGTGGAAATTTTGCCATATCAGGCAGAAGTTACTCCTCAGAAAATTGGAATAGAGAAAAAAGTTGAAATTACCCTACAGCCTTAATAAGTTCTTGTCCATCATTTTGCGGATTGTTCACTGCTTTGCTTACAGGATAGAATTCTAGTGTTGAAATGACTTGTTGTATTTTAGTAACCGAAATTTTATGTTCCAGCCAATTAGTAAATTCATCAACTTTTAATACCAGTGGCATTCTGTGATGTATTGTTTTCAGCTGAAGTTGCGCCTTTTGGGTAATTAAGCAGAAAGTTTCAATATTTTCATTTTGCTTATTTTTCCAACTTTCCCAAATTCCTGCTAGAAAGAAAATTGCTTCATTATTACATTTTATTAGAAACGGTTGTTTTTGTTTGTTCCACTCATAAAAACAATTAACAGGTATAGCACATCTTCTTTTTCAGTAGGCAGTACGAAAGCTGGGTTTTTCCATAATCGATTCAGCTCTTGCATTTATAAGTTTATTTCCGATTTTTTCATCTTTAGCCCAAAATGGAATAAGCCCCCAGCGCATTTCTTGTAAAACAGTTTTCCCATTATCTTTATTCAAAACTGGATAGTAATTACCCGGAACAGCATTGTAAGTAGGTTTAAATTTATCGATCCTACCCAGTTTGTCTGCAATTTTTTTTATTTCATCAACGCTGCTAAAAATAGCAAATCTACCACACATTGCTACCTCCTAGAAAACTTGAAAGGATCTGTTAAAGTACCTATATTTAAATAAAATTGTACTTCATTGTCTTCTCTGATGCCCATTCCAACTTTTAGAACAGCTAAAGGAAATTTGTATCCCAGTTTAATTCCATAACCAAATATTACTTCGTTATCTGGAAACCAGCTTTTCTCATTACCCAAAGAAAGAATGTTGCCTTGCAGATCCATAAATAAATTCTTATAAAGCTTCGTCCTTAGAGCAAAAGTATTTATTTGAAAAATGGGAGCACTTTTTTCACTTTTATATAACCCCAAAAAACTATCCATGCCCCCTATAAAAAAAGGATCGAAATTCATAGCGTAATTTTCAAAATAACTACCATATTCATGTTGGAATTTCAAGGAAAGCCAATCTTTGTAAGGGAAAAAAGTTTTGAAATTAATCCACAATTTTTTATAACCCATATCACTAAATTTATTTTTCTGAGCTCCAGTTAATTTAGCCATAAAATTACTTCCCTGCATAGGAAAATCGAAATCGTCCAAACTTTCATGGTATACTTTAACCCCTAAACCAGTCGATTGATAGCTTGTTTCATTGAATTCAGCTATATCTCTGTACAACTTTTTACGAAAGTAAAATCCATAGCCTTCTAATATAAAAGCTCTTTGAACATATAGCCCCACCCCAAATGTAGAACCCCACTCCAATGATTTTACACTGTTTGTTTTGTGGTGATCTTCATTATAAGTATAAAATTTTTCTTCTAAAACATTGGGGAAAATGCGAAAATATACACCATAATGTTTGCCAAAATTTTTCACATAATCCAAATTAACCGCCTGGGTGCTGCCAACCTTAAAATTAAAATGCAATTTTGAATTTGACTGCAATACATTGGTAAAAGTTAAAGTATTGCTTAAACCAAATTCATTGTCTTCATTGTAAGAAAATGATACATTCAGCTGGCGACGATTTTTTTCTTTCACTTTAACAATTAGTATAAAGCCTTTTTCATCTCGACATAGCCTAGGATAGATAGATTCGAAAAGTTTAGAATTATAGGTTTCTCTTATAGCATTAATTAGTTGTGATTTGCTGTAATACTCATCTTTTCTCAGTCCTAAATACTCTTTTGTTTTTGCTGTGGAAAGGTACTGATTCCCTTCGATTTTTATATCAGTAATTCTAATTTCATAAGGTACTTTTGAATATTTTATTTTCTGCTTTCTTTTTTTTGTATTTGGCTTGATCTGTTTGATCTTTCTTTCTGCGGCTTTTTCTCCTGCCCTTATAATCTCTTTTGCTTTCTCAAAATCTAAAAGTTGGAATTCAGAGAGTTCTGGTTCGATCAGCAAATCACATAAATTTTCCGATTTCTTAACATTTTTTTGGATATTAACATTTATAGATTGATTTAGTACATCGATAAGCGTATTTATATCATCACGTTCTTTTAATTTGTTATTGGCCTTAACTCCTATCACATAATCTGCACCCATATCTATAACAGCTTCTGAGGGTAAATTAGCTAGTATACCACCATCGATGTAGAGCGAGTCACCTATTTCAAATGGTTTTAATAAGGAAGGGAAACTCATTGACGCTCGAATGACTTCATGTAAACAACCTTGTTCAAACACCTTCAACTCACCGGTTATTATATTTGTTGCTGTACAGCTAAAAGGAATATTAAACTTTTTGAAATCGTTGGTGGCAGAAGCTTCATAAGTAATATCAAAAAGAAAATTAATAAAATTATTCCCAGCAAAAAAAGCTTGTGGAATTTTGGGAATATAGTTATCATCCAAATAGAAATTAAGGTTTCCTAAAGGTAGCCAACGTTTATTGCTTATATAAAGAGATTTTCTACCTATTGTATCATCCAGAATTTCTCTCCAAGAATTGTTCAGCACAATATGTTCAATTTCATCAACTGTGTAGCCCATTGCATACAAGCCACCTACCAAAGCTCCAGCGCTTGTTCCTGAGATATAATCTATTTCTATGCCTTCTTTTTCTAAAGCGCGTAATACTCCTATATGCGCCAATCCACTAGCACCGCCCCCACTTAATGCTAACCCTATCTCCTCTGCTTTCAAAAAGCAAGTTAAAAGCAAAATTACGAGCAATAAACTTATCTTTTTCATATTTTGAATTTCTTTTTACAGAATTAAATGTCAAGCAACAAAAAAAGACGAATAGACTGTGCCTTCGTTTTGAAATATATTCAATAGAACTCTATTTTTCCATATTTTCTTCGTATTGGATATTTTCCAAAGCATTCTCATTGGAATAAATCTTTTCGATTCGAGGAGAATAGGCAACAATAAATCCTGCAAATACTATACTAACCATGCTCATGAGTTTAATTAATATATTAATAGCAGGTCCCGCTGTATCTTTAAAAGGATCTCCCACTGTATCGCCCACGATAGATGCATTGTGAGCTTCGGAACCAATTCCCCCATGTTTATCTGTTTCTATATATTTTTTAGCATTATCCCAAGCACCACCAGCATTATTCATCATTATCGCTAAGACAAAACCAGTAGAAAGTCCTCCTGCCAATATACCTAATACACCTGCTACTCCAAAGAGCAACCCGGCAATTATTGGAGTTAAAATACCAACTAAAGCTGGTTTTACCATTTCTTTTTGTGCACCTATTGCAGAGATCTTTACACAACGCTCAAAATCTGGTTCATCTTCTCCTTTTAATATTCCTGGCTTTTCTTTGAATTGTCTTCTAACTTCTGTGACCATATCACCGGCCGCACGGCCTACAGCTTTTATAGTGAGAGCTGCAAAAACAAAAGTAACCATTGAACCAAGAAAAATACTTATTAAAAATCTGGGATTCATTAAGTTGATTTTATAGAAAGCAATAAAATCAGGTATGGTTGCTTCATTTAAACCTATTTCCTTCACTAATCCTGAAGCATATTTTATATTCAAAATTTTTGCGCCCAATAAGTTTAAACCTGCCCGTACCTCTTCCAAATAGGCTGCTAGAAGAGCCATAGCAGTTAGCGCAGCTGAACCAATGGCAAATCCTTTTCCTGTTGCAGCCGTAGTATTTCCAACAGCATCAAGCGCATCTGTTCGCTTTCTTACTTTTTTAGGCAAATTAGACATCGCAGCATTTCCTCCGGCATTATCTGCTATAGGACCAAAAGCATCCATCGCTAAGGTAACCCCTAAAGTAGAGAGCATTCCAACAGCTCCAAATCCTATACCATATAGCCCTAAAGCGGGATAAACAAAACCGTTGTTTAAACTAAAAGCGAAAAGAATGGTTAAAGATATAGTTATCACAGGTGCGGCGGTTGATTGCATTCCAACAGAAAAACCATCAATGATAACGGTCGCTGGTCCATATTGAGCTTGTTTGGCAATTCCTCTGGTAGGAGAATATTCATGTGAAGTGTTTCTTTCAGTAAAAT
>JAXHUB010000163.1:0-7633 GCA_034189845.1 Candidatus Cloacimonadota bacterium
TTTTCAGTTTATTTTTCACCAAATTCTTAAGGTAATTTTCATCTGCCTGGTAGGGCAGGGTAATATGGTCGGTATTCTGGAATTTTTGGTTATGTTCTATAGCTGTTTCTATGGAATGCGGATTACGTGCCCAGGCGCGGCGAGCCACGCCACACATCACATCCCAGGGGAAAGCTCGCTTTAGAATTTCGTTCACTCTTTCGCTGCCATCCAGAACCATACCAAAGCCGCTGTTGGAAACTTTACCAATTCCCACCCCACCGCCATTGTGCAGGGTAACCATGCTCATACCGCGCGCTGCATTACCAGCGTAGCATTCAGTGCTCATTTCGGCCATAATGTTGGAACCATCCTTTATGTTGGAAGTCTCGCGATAGGGGCTATCGGTACCACCGGTATCGTGGTGGTCGCGTCCCAGCATAACCGGGCCTATCTCGCCCGCTTTCACCATCTGATTGAATTTTAATGCTATTGCCAGTCGCCCAGGAGCATCCTGATACAAAATGCGCGCCTGGGTTCCCACTACCAGCTTATTCTTCATGGCATCTTTTACCCAAATATAGTTGTCGCGGTCTTGGTAACGCAGCTGTGGGCGGCAATTCTTTATAATTTCTGCTGCTGCCATATCGGTTTTTATCAGGTCTTCTTTTTTGCCAGAGAGACAAACCCAGCGGAAGGGACCATAACCGTAGTCAAATAGTTCTGGGCCCAAAATATCTTCCACATAACTGGGGAAAATAAAGCCATCGTAGGTGTTTTTGCCATTTTTAGCAATTTCTTTCACCCCAGCGTCGAAAACCGCTTTCAGAAAGCTGTTTCCATAGTCGAAGAAATAAGTTCCTGCTGCCACCAGCTTCTTAATAATTTGGAAATGCTTTTGCAAAGATTTATCTACCAGTTTTATAAATCTTTTTCTATCTTCTGCCAGCATTTTGGTACGTTCTTCAAATGTGAGACTTTGCGGGCAATAACCGCCTTCGTAGGCAGCATGGCAGGAGGTCTGGTCGGAAAGCAGATCGATATGCACCTTATTTTGTGCGGCATATTCCAGCAGATCCACGATATTACCGTGGTAGGCAATAGACATCGGTTCTTCTTTTTTCATATACTCATGAGCAATTTTAAAGGCTTCAGCAGCAGAGTTTGTTATCTTGCTCACCCATCCCTGTTGGTGTCGGGTTTCTATGCGCGAGAGGTCTACTTCTGCAAATACACCTACCCCGCGAGCAATTTCCACAGCTTTGGGCTGAGCTCCGCTCATACCACCCAAACCGGAAGAAACAAAAAGTTTACCTTTTAAGTCGCCATCTTCGGCCACGCCCAGTTTTTGGCGCCCAGCAATAAGAATGGTGTTATAAGTTCCATGCACTATTCCTTGAGGGCCTATGTACATCCAGCCACCGGCAGTCATCTGGCCATAGTTTGCCACACCTAAAGCATTGGCACGGTTGAAATCTTTCAGGTTGTCGAACTGCCCTATCATCAATCCATTAGTATTTATTACTCTGGGAGCCGAAGGTGAAGATTTGAACAAGCCTAGCGGATGTCCACTCATGCAAACCAGGGTATTTTCATGAGTTAAGTTTTCCAAATATTTCTTAATCAACCTGTACTGCATCCAGTTTTGGCATACTGCACCAGTTTCGCCATAAGTCACCAATTCATAGGGATAAAGCGCTATTTCGAAATCCAGGTTGTTGTCTATCATCACCTGAAATGCTTTCCCTTCCAAACATTTGCCTTTGTACTGGTCTACCGGCTTGCCGTAGATGCGGCCTTGGGGACGGTAGCGATAACCATAGATATGGCCGTGTGTTATTAGCTCGTCTAAGAATTCGGGAGCCAGCTTTTTGTGCAGCTCAGCTGGTATGTAGCGTAAAACATTTTTCAGCGCTAGTTCTATCTCCTGCTGGTTCAAATCCATCTCGCGGCGTGGAGCTCGCCGAATTCCTGGTTCAAACCCCGGGTACTCGGGTAATGTGCTCTCGAGTTTAATTTTCATTGCATTAGAGATGTCGAAGTTTTTCATAATATCTCCTTATTTTATAATTTTTTGTAAATTTTCCCTATTTTTATTCTAAATACCCTTTATTTTGGAATTGTTCGGAAAGAGATTCTTCTTCGAAGAGATAGCTATTCAGTTTCTTTTCAAAAATATACAGCACCCCAGGATCGATTTTATTGATCTTCTTACGCATAAATTGTTTTCGCAATACAAAAATAACATCTATAGAAGAATATTTTAATTCTGGAATGAATTTTTCCTGCACCGTTTCGCATATTACAATAGTTTTAGATTTAGCAAAAGTTTTTTTGGCTTCATTAGCATAGGTTTGGCATCTTTCGAAATCTTGCTCTGTTAAATTCCTAAAAGGATGAAAGGTAATAAGGGGAAAAACTAGCTGTGCTTTATGCATATCCCTGCGGCCAGTGGGGCGAACTCTAAAATCTAAATTTTGAGCTAATTGCAACACCGGATCAGATTTTTCATAACAAAAACCCGGATCTTTATGCATTGTATTCAAATTGGAAGGATCAAAACAGATATTTTTACTAAACTGTTGGAAACCCCAGCTAACACCTTTATTATTGAAAAACCCAGTTCGCTCAATAAAAATGGTAATAAGATCGGCCAGATACAGTGCTGAAAATATAGGTGAGTGCTTGGTAAAACCATTCTTTGAGCCCGGTTTATAGCGATATTTTTTGTTGGAAATTGCATTTATAAATTCTTCCAGGGCGCTTACCAGCTCTTCATTTGCCGGTTTTTCTTTAGACTCAGCTAGTTTAGCAAAATTTTTCCACTTTATATTGATTTCATGCAGATACATCTTGTTAACAGGATTAGTATTTTTTCGATTCATCAAATCAGCTAACATCTCTTCGTAAAACATATTTTTTACCTCTTATTTTATTATTCTTTTTTCTTTAACAGACACGTTAAAATTACAAGTTTTTAGTTAATAGATTGAAAACATTTAAACTGTTCTATTTCCCTATTTTCCAATAAATTCAGGGAAATTGTTATAATAATTTTAAAGACCTTCCATCAGTTTTTCATCTTGGGAATTAAGATAATGTTCCAGATGAAAAAAGGAGGTGTAGCTAATGCGAGTTTGCAACTTGTTGTCTTTCCCTTCCAAGGTTAGAACAATTAAAGTGCGTTCCAAAACCCATTTGCTCTGCAGGATTTTTTCCCCTTGGGCTATCTTCTTCCCATATCTTTGGCGTTTATCATTTTCCACCATCGATTTGGTAATGTCCAGCTCATCCATGGGGTCACCATATATTTTTGATAATAACTCTTTTAAATAAATAAAATCTAAGATATAGTCATTATATTTATCGTGCTCGTTTTGCAAAACATACATCCCGCGTGAAAGCTCGTCGTCTATGAACGTGAAAATAATTGTGGCAGGGAATTGGGCTACTTCTCCTTCGTAAACTAAAAATTTATCGTTGGAAAACAAAGGTTCTTTTCCCTCATTTTCCCGTACAGAATCTTGTGAATTCCGCCAATGGTAGTCGCGAAAATCTAAGCTGAATAAACTAAGAGAAAACACAATTAGCAATATAGTAATTACTTTTTTCATTCTTCTGTTTCTTCAAAAAAAGATATCTGTTCTTCGGCAGGGGTTATGCCAAAGTGTTTGTAGGCTTTCCAAGTGACTTTTCGGCCTTGTGGGGTTCTACCCAAAAATCCTTTTTGAATTAAATATGGTTCATAGATCTCTTCAATAGTGCCCGGATCTTCTCCTACTGCCACAGCCAAAGTTTTTAGTCCCACAGGCCCGCCTTTATAATTTTCTATCACTGTGGTAATAATTTTTTTATCCATCTCGTCTAACCCGGCATGGTCTACATTTAGCATCTTAAGTGCTTTCTCTGCTATTTCTTTTGTAATAATTCCGTCACCTTTTATTTGAGCATAATCTCGCACTCGTCGTAACAACCTATTGGCAACACGCGGTGTGCCTCGACTACGCTTTGCTATTTCTATAGTTCCCTCTTTTTCAATAGGAACATCTAATAATTTTGCTGAGCGCTTTATTATTTTTTCTATGCTGCCAGTATCGTAATAGTTCAATCGTAAGACCAAGCCAAATCGTGCTCGTAAGGGAGAAGTAAGTAAACCAGCTCTGGTAGTAGCTCCAATCAGAGTAAAGGGCTCAATATCTATATTCAAAGAACGAGCGCTGGGCCCGCTATCGATGATTATTTCCATTTCAAAATCTTCTATTGCAGGATACATATACTCTTCCACCACATGATTCAACCGATGTATTTCATCAATAAAGAAAACGTCGTTGCGCTGTAAATTAGTCAGAATTCCGGCCAAATCAGAAGCTTTTTCCATAACTGGGCCAGCACTAACTTTTACATCTGCTTCTAATTCGTTGGCAATTATATATGCCAAGGTAGTTTTCCCTAATCCGGGTGGACCATAAAACAAAACGTGGTCTAAAGGCTCTTGACGTAGTTTAGTAGCTTTAATAGCTATTTCCAATATCTCTTTTACCTTCTCCTGACCAACAAATTCATCTAATGACTTTGGTCTAAGGGTTCTATCAAAATCTTTTTCGCCTGGTAATTCATCGGGAGTAGAAATTCTTTCTAACATAAAAATTCCTTGTATAGGTTATTGATACAATTTTATAATGAAATTAATTTCGGCAAGTTTTTTTTACTTTTACTGCTATGGTAGATGGACTTTTTCTTCCTATTTTAGGGCCATCATAAACTTTAAAACCGGTATAGCGCATATTATTTCTAACCAGTTTGGCACAGCTGTATGTTGCCAATTTCCCGCCTGGTTTAAGTTTTTCGTATACCCATTTAAATATTTGCAAGTTCCACATTTCTGGTTGTTTAGAAGGAGAAAATGGATCGAAAAAAACTCTGTCGAAGAAGCTATTGGGAAGTTTGGGAAGTGTTTCGAAAACATCCCCCAAAATTAGTTTTATGAAATTATTATCGGAATCGTGAACAGTTCTTTTTTCGGCCAGATCACTAAACATTTTATATTTCAGTGAAATAGAAGCTGGTAAGTTCATTTTTTTCATTGTTCTTACAATTTCTATATCTTTTTCCAAAGCAATTATTTGCAGATTACAGTGATTATGTATAGCAGCTATACTATTGTAACCCAGGCCAAAGCAATAATCTAAAATACACATTCCATCGTTTATCCCTAATGGTTTCACATATTTTTCGAAAGCCTCTTCCACAGCGCCACTAATAGAGTGATAGTGTTCATCTAACTTTTGGTTATAAACCGTTTCGGAACCATCTTGTGTAGTTACTATTTTCTTCATAATTTCTTGCTTAAAAAAGTAATCTACTTAATTCTTCTATTTCACTTAAGTAAAAATCGGCGTGGTTACGCATAAATTTTTCAATAGGAATGATATAGTGTGCCCAGCCAGCAGCAGCAAAATCTATTTCTGCCCTTTTTGCCATAATATATCCAGGTTTCAAGTCATCTACCACCAAAATTTCGCTTTTTTGCAAATTGAATTTTTCCATAGTTTTTTGTACCGGATATATCTCTGGTTTCATTTTGCTAGCATCATCGTTCCATCCAAAAATAAGTTCTGGAAAAAAGCCATTCCCTTTTTTACGATAATGGTTTCCGATAATATCTGCTTCCGAGTGGGAACAAACAACGACCTTGCCACCCTTTTTCTGAAATTTAACAAGTATTTCCAAAATACCATCGTAAAATTCGGGCACCAATTCCTTATTTTCCGTATAGCTACGCCATACTGCATACTCTATCTTTTGCTCTTTTTTATTGAATTTCAGCTCTTTTTTATAATAATTGGAAACACCCGGGTCAAAATTTTTCAAAAACCAGCCTTTTAAATCTTGTTTTAATTTGGGTTGATGAGAACGCAGTTTATTCATAATTTCGCAATAAGCAGGATAGTGTATGGTAGCAGTACTATTTACAGTGGTATCATCGTGGTCAATTATTAGGCAGCTATAGCGCATCTATAGCCTTTTTATACAAATCGTAATTTTCTTGGTCGAAGCAAACGAATATTACTTTTTCAATATCTTTATCGGTTTTTAAAAAATTCTTCACTGTTTGTACAGCAATAGCTACAGCTTTTTTCTTAGGAAAACCATAGATTCCTGTGCTAATAGCTGGGAAAGCAATAGTTTTTAGATTGTTTTTTTTGGCTAATTTCAAACTATTTTGGTAACATTTTTCCAAAAGTTTCTTTTCATTATTATTTCCGTCTTGCCACACGGGGCCTACTGTGTGAATGATATATCTAGCTGGTAATTTATAGCCTTTTGTTATTTTTGCATGACCAGTTTCGCAGCCCCCCAAAGTTTTGCATTCTTCCAGCAGCTTTGGTCCAGCTACCCTATGAATAGCTCCATCTACTCCACCTCCGCCTAAAAGACTTTTATTTGCCGCATTAACCACTGCGTCCACTTCCAATTTGGTTATGTCCCCTTTATGTATTTCCATCCTTTCATTCATAGCAATTCCTTTATTTTATTTACAAATTTTTCGATATCTTGAATTTTTGTGTCAAAAGAAGTCATCCAGCGTACTTCGTTTTGAGTCTCATCCCACATATAGAAAAAATACTCTTTTTGCAGTTTAGGAATTATTTCTGGTGGTATAATAGCAAAAACACCATTTGATTGTACCTTCTGGGTAATCTGTATTTCAGGAATTTGCTCTACCCTTTCAGCCAAATTTTGTGCCATCTTATTCGAGTGCTCTGCTAAATCTTTCCAAAGTCCATCCTTTAGCAGTTCTATATACTGAACCGCGATAAACCTCATCTTAGAAGCTAATTGCATACCTTGCTTGCGATAATATTTAAAATTTTCTGCTAACTCTTTTCGGAAAAAGATGATTACTTCGCCAAAAATCCCTCCGTTTTTGGTGCAACCAAAGGATACTGCATCTGCCCCAACATCTGCTGTTATTTCCGTGAAATTTTTGCCTAGGTAAGCAGCAGCATTCGATAGCCGTGCTCCGTCAATATGAAGCAGCATATTTTTTTTATGAAGAAAATCTGCCATTTTTTTAATTTCTTCAGCGGTGTAAACTGTTCCTAATTCTGTAGATTGGGTTATAGAAACAACTTTAGGTTGAGAATGATGCTCAAAGCTAAATCCGTGTAAATGTTTTTTTATAATTTCTGGTGTTAATTTTCCATCTTCGGTTTCTACACTAAGCAGTTTGCAACCGGTGAATTTCTCTGGTGCTCCACATTCATCAACATTTATATGAGCTGTTTCTGCGCAAATAACTGAATTGAAGGAATTGGTCATAGCTTTTAACGAAAGCACATTGGCTGCTGTACCGTTGTATACGAAAAAACTTTCAGCTTTCTCTCCAAAATACATTTTTATGAGTTCTTTAGCCTGCTTGGTATATTGGTCGTCACCATAACCAATTGTATGACCAATATTTATCTTCTGCATCGCTTCTATTATCCGCGGATGGGCACCAGAATTGTTATCGCTGGCAAATCCTCTTCTGTAGTTCATAATATCTCCTATTTGTAATAAACATGAAAAACTTATCTTAAAAATTAAAAACGGCCTACCGAAGCAAGCCGTCAAGTATTTTAAATCATTTGCAAGACTTCATTTGCCTTGG
>JAXHUB010000164.1:0-8775 GCA_034189845.1 Candidatus Cloacimonadota bacterium
GTTTTGGCAACGATAAAGCTGAAACTGGTAAAACTTTTATAATTAAAGAAATTATTGAATTGCTTATATCACGTGGAAAACGCGTGTTATGGATAGAATCTATCTATGAAGAAGAAGAAGAAATTAAGGATTATATCATTAACAAACCTCTTTACGAAGGTAGTAGAATACAAAAAGACAATATAAATATCATAACAGAAAAGCTTCATAAATGCTACTTCCTCTGTGATGAGACAATATTTAGAAAAGTTTTGGAAAAACAAGAGATAAAATCTTTATTATCTCAACTTTTCAATTACGATGTTATAATTTGGGAATTATTTGAAGTTCATTATTATATGCAGCTGTTCAGTACAGTGGCTTCGTGTACCGATCTTCTGGTTTTTGTAGCCCGTTTTGGTGATTCGGGAAGAGATAGTTTGCAAAATGCAATTAATTTCTTCAAAGAAAACTCAAACATTCCCATAGCAGCAATATTGAACGATGTAGAGGAAGTTTATGCTAAAGTTAGATATTAAACTTTATCTATTTCCTTTTTTCATAGCTATTATTATTTCTTGTAGCACAGCTCCTATGATACAAGAGAGCCGTGTAGAAGCTCCTGAACAATATTTAGAAGAAGTTAAGACTTCTCATGAAGATGATGCTAAAATATTAGAAGACCTGCAAGCTCTGCAGCAGATTGAAACTAGTGAATATAAAATTGGTCGAGGTAATATTTTTGATGTGATAGTAATGGGGGAACCAGAACTTCATACTGAAAATGCTATTGTAAAAAATGATGGGTTTGTTTCATTAACTTTAATAGGCGAAGTAAAAGTAGATGGGCTGACGATTCGGGAAGCAATTGCTGAGATAGAAAAAAAATATTCCTTTTATTTAAAAGAACCCAAGGTTTCTATTATTCCTCGCGAATTAAAGAGTTCTACCGTAACCATTATGGGTAAAGTAAGAGATCCTGGTAATTACGAAATTTCTTCGGATATGCGTGTACTAGATGTAATTGCGGAAGCAAGAGGATTTGATACTGGCTATGTAAATGGAGATACAGTTGAAATTGCAGACTTAACCCAAGCTTATATAATACGCGATAATAGAATTCTACCGGTAGATTTTTATGAATTGGTAAGAAATGGTAATATGATCCACAATATACCAGTTGTAGATGGAGATTTCATCTATATCCCATCACTTATAAATCAAGAAATTTATGTGTTGGGCAATGTTAGAAATCCAAATAAATTTCCTCATAAAGAGAATTTAACAGTGATTCAAGTTATTACTGCTGCTGGTGGAATCCAAACTGGAAATTATGCCAACATCTATGTTATTCGCGGTGGACTGAATCATCCACGCGTGTTTAAAGTAAATTCCAAAGATATCCTAACGGGAAAAACTCAAGATTTCCCTATAGAGCAAAATGATATTGTGTTTGTTTCGAAAGATTTCTTTACTTCATTCAATGAAATGATCGGAAAGATATTGCCAGGGTTGCAGACTATTCAGTCTGGTTGGATGATAAAAGGTTTCATAGAAGATGAAATAAATAAATATTAATATGCCAGGGCTAACAGAGTCATTATCGCAATTTAAGTATATTCTGTTTTTTGTAACTCTGATATTTGGGGTTCCTATAGGTTACTATCTTTCCTTAAGTTTTCCTAAAGTAGAAAAGGTCATTTTTTTCTTTATGATCTTTTTTACAGCTCGTATGGAAGATATCAATTTTATTTCCCATGAGTTCTACCGTGGTACTTCGCGCGGTTTCGAAGTTGGAATGGTAGACATTATGACCTTTATCATATTTTTGCTTATCATCCATCGGCGAAAGCGATACCCTATCAAATTATTTCCTCCTGGTTCTATTCTTTATTTCATATATTTCTTCTTCAGTTTTCTTTCTATTGTTAACGCCACACTTTATTTAGAATTTTTCTTCGAGATTTGGAAGATGATACGCATGTATGCCTACTTTTGGGTAATATACAATTATATCAACAGCTACAACAAATTCGAAGAGTTAATGAAAGATATTTCAATAATCATCATATTTATTGGAATTATTGTGCTCAAACAGAAATATGTAGATGGAATTTTCCAAACTTATGGCCCATTTCCACATCAAAACTCATTGGTGATGTATCTTGTTGTATTCAATTCGTTGATTTTAGCCTATATTATGAACAAACGCAGAAAGATCAAATTATGGTATTGGCTAGGAATACTTGGCTTAGGTACTGTTTCAGTAATTTCAACTTTTTCAAGAGCTGGTTTGCTTTGTTATGCAATAGCTATGGCTACTGTACTTTTCTTCTCTTTTTTAGAAGAATTTTCAATAAAAAAGATTTTGATAACTTTTATGATACTGGTGTTGGGCTTGATAGTTTTGATTAGGGCAATGGACTCGATTTTAGAAAGGTTTCAAACCGCACCAGAAGCTTCAGCCAATACCCGTATATTATTAGCACAATCTGCAGTGAATATGGCAAACGATAAAACTTTGGGAATAGGATTGAATAATTTTGGACTTAAAGTGAACTTACCATATTCCTATAGTGACCATATTGAAGGAATGACGGAAGAAACTAGAAATGGTCTTGTGGAAACAATATATCTTATGATAGCAGCTGAAACTGGATGGCATAATTTGGTTATTTTCATGATCATGATTTTCTGGTTTTATTTTAGAAACTTTATCAGCTATGTAAGATATCGTAATACAGATATTCATTACTTGACTATTGGTATAGTAGGTGGTTTATTAGGAATATATTTAGAATCATCTTTAGAGTGGGTGCTGAAGCAGACCAATAACTTTTATCAATTGATGCTCATATTTGCAATAATAGTTGTGTTTCCCAAATTGGAAAGAAGATACAAAAGATTACAACTAAGAAGGAGAATGTATCATGCAGCATAAAGAAAATGAAAAATATCTAGATACCATTAATCCAACCATAAAAAAAACCCTTAACCATGAGCAAAAGCAGGAAATACGAAGTGTATTAAAAAGGTTATTGCCACCTGCTTTTGGTAAAGAGCTTATCGATGTTAGATTTACTTTCTGGTTTCTAAAAAAATGGTATTTTGTGTTTATTTTTGGGTTAGACCAAAGAAAAAATATCGAATTCATGCCTGGTCAGCGTCAAAACAGAGCATTAGGAATAATATTTAAAGTTATAATTTTCATGATAATAATATTAGGCTTATTGGTTTCTGCTATTGGAATTTTATATGCTTTGAAATCGATATCCGGCATAGATTTATTCCCAACTACTCATTTTAATATATTTTAAGAGCAATAGATGGAAAAAAGCTATAAAAGGATTGTTTTTCTTAATACTCTGGTAAATTATGCCTTGTTTATAGTTACATTTATCACAGCTATTTTCACAACGCGTATTCTTTTTTTGGGTTTGGGTGAAGTCGCTTATGGTTTCTGGGTTTTGGTATGGTCTATTTTTGGTTATTCTCTGCTGTTAGATTTTGGTTTTGGAACCTCAGTAAAAAAATATACTGCTGAAGTTATCGTTACAAAAGATTATAAGGTATACAACAAACAGATAAGTACTGTGTTTAGTACCTACACTGTTATGTCAATTATCATAATTATTGCTACGGTCATTTTACAAAGCCATTTACAAGAAATTTTCAAATTCCCACCAGATGCAAATCTACATTATTATCGAAAAGTTTTTGTATTTTTAGGAATAGGTGTTGCTTTAACTTTTCCCACAGGAACGTTTCAGGAAATTTTAAATGGCTTAAACAAAATATACATAGGCCATTCCGTAAAAATTGTTAGACAAGTGATAAATGTTTTGGGAATTTGGCTTATAATTAAATTCAATTATGGTCTTATATTTATAGCAATTTTTTCTGTACTAATTAATTTTTTTACCAATATAATTCTAGCTTACTTTTCATACAAACTCCTACCAAAGTTAAAAATAAGACTAACTAATTTTGATTTTTCGATGCTAAAAGAAGTTATTAGTTTCAGTTTTTTTGCCTACCTGGTAATGTTTGCCAATATAATAATTCACAAAACTGATCAGATAGTATTAGGAATAATGTTAGGAGTAAGTGCTGTTGCGATATATCAAGTTGGCTCTAGAATTTCCGATATCCTAAATAGGGTTTCTGGTCAATTTCAAGCTTCCTTAACACCAATTGCAGCAACTCTTTTCAAAGATAAGCAATATCAAAGACTACAAGATATATTATTACGTAGCAATAAACTCATCACATTTATTGTAGTGATAAATTTCATTATTCTCACTGTGTTAGCAAAACCAATTTTATATGTTTGGTTAGAAATAAATGATCCAAGAGCATTGCAAGTAGCTTATATCATGAATATTTCTGTATTACTTCTAATTATCTTCCGAAGTGGCTCTTCCAAAGTGCTGCTTATGACGGGTCATCACAAATTTTTATCTAAAGTTGCTGTTGTAGAAAGCTTTTTGAATGTGGGGTTTAGTATTCTGTTTATCAAATTAATGGGTATTATTGGAGTTGCATTTGGAACTTTATTGCCTAATATTATCATAAGTTTATTTTTCATATTTCCAGCTGGATGTAAGTTTAGTAAAGTAAAGCCATATTACTATATTAGTAAGATTTACTTACCAATTATAGTTAATTCTATACTGCCTGTTTTAGTTCTATTGTATTTTAGGAATAATATATCAGAAGCAACCTGGAATGTGGGTAAGTTGGCCTATTCATCAGTGGCAGCAGCAACTATATATATAATTACAGGATATTTATTTATTTTAAATAAACAAGATCGGCAAAAGATTAAAGATATTACCATGTCTATAATACATAAAACAAGGGCAGTTATTTTTAGGAAAAACTTGACTATCGATGAATAATCTCAGTATATATACAAGAGGAGTTAAGATGAAAACCAAATATATTGTTTTATTATTTTTGTTTGTTATTAGCGGGTGTGCCAGCACTAAATATGTGGAAGATGTACCTAAGGGTGTTCATAAAAAAAAGATATTAATCAAATCGGAACCAACAAAGGCAAAGATTTACATTAATGATAAATATTTAGGAACCACACCTGTAAAAACAGAACTTTGGTATAGTCACCGTACCTCTTTGAATATTAAAGCTGAACCACTTTATCCACGGCAAATTCCGCAAAACATTTTCCTAAAAGTACCGCCTATTCCAGATAAAATGACAATTTTCATGGATTACAAACCGAAATCAAGAGCAGAATTGGATGATAATGATGAACTAATTCCAGATAAAATAATAAGTGAAGAAATTCCAATTATTCAAAAAGTTGCCTACAATTTTCCAATAATATATTTCGATTTTGATAAATTCAATATAAAAGAGAGCGAAGAAGGTAAATTAAAAGAAGTTTCCGAAGTAATAAAAAAGAATCAAAATTATATTTTGGCCATCCATGGATATGCTGATGAACGAGGCTCTCTTGAATATAATAAAACATTATCATTACAGCGAGCCAATTCAACAAAAACCTTTTTAGAGAAGCTCGGCGTAAATCCCGAGCAATTAAGAGTTTACGGGCATGGTGAAGTTCCGACATTAACCTCTTCTGGCTATGAGTTGGAATTTAAGAATAACAGAATTGTATATTTTAAACTTTACGAAAAACCCGAGCAACCTCCAGGTTTATAATATCATTTTATTCCTTGCTTTTAATAGAGTTAGCTATATACTTTAAATAGTGGTTGACTTAGAAAACCACTATCTTTTTTTGTATGCAATTTTGGAAATGATTTTGGAGGATAGATGGCAGAAAAAGCCAAAAAAATGAAAAAATACCCAGTAATACCTTTACGGAACACAATGGTTGTTCCCAATATAGTTACACCACTTTTAGTGGGTAGAACAGCTTCTTTAAAAGCTACTGAACAGGCAATAATGTTCGATAGTAGAATTATTTGTGTTACACAAAAAATCAATATAAAATCAGAAGCCGATCCCAAGGCAAAAGATTTGTATCGCATGGGAACACTATGTAATATATTGCAAGTTCTTAGGTTACCCGATGGCACTATAAGACTTTTAGTTGAAGGTGAAGAGCGTGTGCGTATAGTTAGTTACCAAAGGAATCGCAATTATTTAAAAGCTTCCTACGTTGTGTCCAACAAAAATATTGCTGTTTCCAACCTTGAACTGGAAGCTTTAGTTAGAAGTTTAAAGAAAACTTATGATGAGTATATAAGCTTAAATAAATCTATTCCCGAAGAATCAATGATGCCCATTGGCGATAATAACGATCCTAAAGAATTTTTCTATTTTGCATTAGCAAATTTACAGGTAGATGTTAAGAAAAAACAACAGATATTTGAGCTGGATGATCTATATAATTCACTGAAGAAGTTGTATGATATAGTTAATCAGGAAGTAGAAATTCTGAAGTTAGAAAAGAAGATAGATGTTTCTGTTAAAAATAAGCTCAATAAGATTCAGAAAGAATATTATCTTACAGAACAACTAAAGGCAATTCATAAAGAATTGGGTGTTGGCAAAGAAGAAAAAACCGATCTTCTGGAGTTCCGTGAAAAGATAAAAAAGACCAATCTTAGTGATGAAGCCAGGAAAAAAGCAGAAGAAGAGGTAAACAAACTTTCCAGAATAAATAGCATGTCTCCTGAATATTCAGTGGTTCATACTTATTTAGATTGGATATTGGATTTGCCCTGGGAAGAGCCAGAGTATAAAGAATTCGATTTGCAAGAAGCCAAAAAAATTTTGGATAACGACCATTATGGATTACAAAAGGTAAAAAAGAGAATTCTGGAGTATCTAGCAGTTGTTATAATGGCAAAAAAAGTAAAAGGACAAATAATGTGTTTTGTGGGTCCTCCTGGAGTAGGGAAAACATCTTTAGGAAAATCGATTGCCAAGGCTATGGGACGTAAGTTTGTACGCCTCTCTTTGGGTGGTGTTCGTGATGAAGCAGAAATTCGAGGACATCGCCGTACTTATGTGGGTGCACTTCCTGGTATTATTGTTCAAAGCATGAAAAAAGCTGGAACTAAAAATCCGCTGATTATGATGGATGAAATTGATAAATTAAGTAGTGATTTTCGTGGAGATCCTGCTTCTGCTCTCTTGGAAGTTTTAGATCCAGAACAAAATGATAGCTTTCGCGATCATTATTTGGAATTTAACTACGATCTTTCCCAAGTAATCTTTATTACTACCGCCAATACTTTAAATTCTATTCCACGACCGCTTCTGGATAGAATGGAAGTTATAGAAATTCCCGGTTATACTGCTTACGAAAAAATAAATATAGCAACCAAGCATTTAGTGCCTAAAGTTTTAAAAGAACACGATGTTGAAGGAGTTTTACAAATAAAATATTATAAAACAGCTTTGGAAAAAATTATCAAACAGTATACGCGAGAAGCTGGTGTAAGGGAATTAGAAAGACAGATTGCTAAGATATTGCGGAAAGTAGTAAAGAAAAAGGTAGAGAATAAGATTGGGGATGTTATTAAAATAAAGCCTTCAGATTTACAAGATTATCTAGGTGTTCCCAAACATCTTTATTCAGAAGTAAATCGCAAAGATGCCGTTGGTGTGGCCACCGGTTTGGCATGGACTCCCTTTGGCGGAGAAACTTTGCAAATAGAGATTATAAAAGTTAAGGGAAGTGGGAAACTGAAGTTAACAGGTAAATTAGGAGATGTAATGCAAGAGTCAGCTCAAGCAGCCTTTAGTTATGCGCGTTTACATGCCAAAAATTATGGAATAGATGAAGATTTTTATAAAAAATTCGATATTCATATGCATATCCCCGAAGGTGCTATTCCAAAAGATGGGCCATCAGCTGGGGTTACCATTGTAACTGCGCTTATTTCGGTGCTTTCCGATAGAAAGGTAGATCATAAGATTGCTATGACTGGTGAAATAACATTGGCAGGTAATGTACTGCCGATTGGCGGATTGGCAGAGAAGTTGATAGCAGCGAAAAGAGCAAAAATAAAAAATGTTATAATTCCAGCCAAAAACGAACCAAATTTGAAAGAGATCCATCACGAGGTAAAAAAAGGCTTAAATATAATTTTAGTCAATAAAGTTGAAGAAGTTTTGAAAGAAACCATAAAATAATGAATTTTGCTATAAAATCTGAAGAAATATTACCAGATTTAACTCATAGATTACTTATTGAAATTGATTCTAAACAAGTAATCTATTTGGGATATTTTTTGGAAGCTTGGGAAGGTATATGCAATTATACAACACCAAATTCCAGGTTACCGATTCTGCAAGTAGATGTTGTGAATGATCAGTTAGATATTTTTGAAGAGCTTATTGAATTCCTAAAAACTTGGAAGCTGGATTATTCCTACTAATTTCAAAAAAGTGGTTAATATGGCTAATGTTAAAATTATCTTTATAATTTTTTCACCACCTTTTACAGCAATAAGAACTCCTAAATATCCACCAGTAGCATTTCCTAAAGCCAATATGATTCCGTAAACCCATATAATTTTGGAAGAAAAAGCAAATAGCCCTACAGCAATTACTGTATAGCAAAATATTATAAAAACTTTAGCAGCATTGGCTTTTATTAAATTGAAATTCTCTACCAGATTCAATGAGGCAAGTAAAATAAAACCAACACCTACTTGAATCATCCCTCCGTAAATTCCTATAAAAAAGAAGATAAGGCATTCTAACCATTTTGGGAGTCTTCGATTTTCAATCTGAGGTTTAGGTAGAAATATAACAGGTAATATTATTAGAAAAACGACAGCAAGGATCTTA
>JAXHUB010000165.1:0-8669 GCA_034189845.1 Candidatus Cloacimonadota bacterium
CACCGAAAATACTGCCCCAGATTTTGAAGAGATTTTTGGAATTGATAAAGAACGCGCTAAAGAATATGCCAATAATTATTATATAGATCCCGAAAACAATGTTACTCCGGTGGAAGATATTACTTGGATAGAATTGCAAGATAATTCAAGTTTCAAGATCTCTAGCAATTGGGAAGGTTATGGAATTCTTATTGTAGAGGGCAATCTTACAATTTCTGGAAATATGGATTTTCAAGGTATTATATGGATAATGGGAAATCTGTTTATGTCTGGTAATTCTTATTTAGAAGGTGCACTATTTGTAGAGAGTACAGTGGAAATCGACGGCGATGCTACTCTTACAGGTAATTGTGATGTTACTTTCGATTCAAATGCACTGTCTGAAGATATCTATAATATGCCAATTTTTGCAAGTTACCAGGTAACTAATTGGAATTGAGGAGATACGTTATGGCAAAAACAAATATAAAAAATTATGAAAAATTAATGTACAAGTGGTGGTCAAGCGTTCGCTGGTTTTTCTTGGTTATCATATTTTCTATAGGTATTTTGCGAGCCCATCAATTACAAGAAGTATTTCCCGTATACATATTTATCATAACCTTTTTGGGTCTTACCATAATGAATATTCTTTTTCAAGTACAGATTGTAAAGCAGAAACCTGTTTTTGCCATTTTGCAGATTATTTTGGATATAATTTATGCTACTGCTGTTGTGCATATTACCGGTGGATTTTACAGTTCATTTGTTTGGATTTATCTTATAAGCGTAATAACCGCAAGTTTAACGGTGGAAAATACAGGGGGTTTTATCACAGGCCTCATCTCCAGTGCAGCCCTTACTGCCCTATTACTGTCATACAAATACTCTCTCTTAACCCCTATAACAGAGTTGCAAGAAATGGATACACCCTCTACCACCATCTATCTAATATCGTACACTGGTTTATTCACCGGTGTTGCTTTTATTGCCAATTTTATCAGTGACATTCTAAAAAAACTGAACGATCAGGCAATTGAATATGAGGACAACTACATTCAAATGAAAGCAGATATGGGAACTATAGAAGAAGGTTTAAAAACCTTGGAAGAAGATAACAAGAAGTTCCAAGAACTAAGCCATTCTGCAGCAACTATTTCCCATCTAGATCATGATATAAACACACCTTTATGTGTCATTTCTCTTTCGCTTACCAGAGTAAAAGAAGCTGCTGCTAAATATAAGGATGAAAAACTAGCTAAAAGCAGTAACGAAATATCGGAAGCGATTAATAAGATAACAGAGCTACTCAGTCGTCTTCAAATTCTTAAAAAAAACGAAATTATTAAAAAAATTGTAAAGGATAGAAAAAATGAAGAGAAAAATCTTAGTAGTTGACGACGAACAAAATATCCGAGAAATCATCAAGGATCTTTTATCCGAGAAAGAATATGAAGTGACAACAGCTGTGGATGGCCAAGATGCCCTGGATAAGATGAACTACGAGCAATTCGACCTGTTCATTTTGGATATCTATATGCCACGCATGGATGGCATGGAATTGATGCAAAAAATAAAAGAAAAATATCCTTTAGCTGTTGTTATCATTACCACTGGCTATTCTAGTATAGATGGTGCTATAAATGCTATTCGTGGAGGTGCATTCCACTATATTACTAAACCTATCATCGGCGAAGAACTGCTTAATGTGGTTGACCGTGGAATGGATCATTACAACGAATTAGCAGGCAGTATGCGACGTTCGCCCGAAGACACGACATCTGGGAAAAATTTCTTCGATACCATTATGCTCAGAAATTTTAGTTCGGAAGAAAAAGCAGATTTTCATGAAATGGCTATTAGAAAAACCTATGAAAAAGGTGAAACAATTCCACTTGCCCAAGAACCTGGTACCATTATTCTACTTGAAAGCGGTAGCGCTTCGGTTTATATTAGCGACACTTTAATTGAAAATTTGGAAGAAGGACAGAGCTGGGGAGAAGAATCATTCATACCTTCCAATAAGAATTTTACTACTTTAAGAGCTAAAAAGGATTGCGTTGTACGCCATTATAACCGAAATAATATAATTGAGTTTTTCAAGTACCATAAAGAAAGCCTTCTGAAACTGTTTATGATAAACTTGATGACATTAATGTATTTAAAATGGAAAAAAAGTATGGGGAAAATAGCTATGTTTATGGGTTATAGTCAAACTCAGGAAGATAAGGAGTAAATATGTCTCTCTCCTTTTTACCTAAATTAAAAGCGCAGCAAACTTTTAATCTTTCTCCTCAGGAATTATATAGAAAGTTTGATAAACTTAGCTATGAAAATCCTGAATGGCGTCAACAAGCTCAGAGTCTTTTATTTGAAATGCTGAGATACCAACATAAGATCGAAGCTTCCGACCTTGATCTTGGAGGTCCTGGCTGCCGTGGTAAAATTTGGTACAGAGTTTACGGCACCAAAGCTCCTACCCAAAAATTTGGTGAGCTTGATGAGTTGGAAACCGCCTATATTGTGCTTAGTATTTTGAATGAACAGCAAAAAAAGAAATTTTATAAATTCAAAAGCTTTGATTTTTCATTTTCTTTTAAACTGCACCAGGAAGATAAAAAAGCTGCAAGATTTCGAGGGACTATTTATTTGGAACAAGGTAAATTAGCAGCTAATTTCCGAAAAATAAATACAACTGTTTTCTCAATAAGTGAATTAGGTTTTTCACAACAAATAATAAAACGTTTGAATTTGCGATATGAAAAATTTGGACTAACTTTGGTTACTGGACTCACAGGCTCCGGGAAAAGTACTACTTTAGATTCAATAATAGACATGAACAATCATGATAATGAGGGACACATCGTTATTGTAGGTAATCCCATTGAATATATTCACAATTCAGATAAGTGCATTATTCGCCATCGTGAGGTAGGAAATGATGTTATTTCTTTTCAAGATGGAATAATTGAATCATTAAGACAAGACCCCGATATTGTGGTAATTGACGAAATCCGTGACACAGAAGAGATTGCTTCCCTTTTGGAAATTACCGATAGTGGACACAAAACATTCTCTACCTTACACACCAATTCTGCAATAGATAGTTTACATAGAATAATTGCTGAATTCCCACCTCGTGAACAAGAAAGAATTAGAGTACGTTTAGCAGAAACTCTTAGTGTTGTTATTTCCCAAAAATTAATTCCCGGTATAGATGGCAAAAGGATACTGGCAAAAGAAATATTATCAGTGGATAGTTCGATTAGAGCTGCTATTATTAATAAAAATATTAGTGAAATATATCAAATGATAACCGAAGGCAACAAAAAAGGCATGATAACCATAGAACAAGATTTAGCCAATCTTTTGAACAAAAGAAAGATAAGTTTGGAAACAGCACTTAACTTTGCCAACAACAAGAAAAGGTTAAAACAGCTTATCTCTCTTTAACTGATAAGAAGGTAAGATTGTTATGAGTAGGAAAAAGAAGTTTTATTTCGGTATTTTCGAGGATGGCAAAAGCATAAAAATTGCTCAACTGCAGATGCAAAAAAATGCTGCCTCTGTAATTTCTTTGCAAAAAGAACTTATGGATGAACCTCTTTATGCTGAATCTGTTCTAAAGAAAAAATCTTTGGAACAAAGCGATATGGGAAGCACTGGTGCCATTAACTTGAATGAACAAAGTAGTGAATTCGAGATGGATACTAGTGAAGATATGCAATCCAAATTTATGGCTTTGGATTATTTGCTGCGGCGCTTCCCATTGCAAGACGGCAAATTAGCCTTAAATGTAAATAACGACAAACTCAGCTTTCACACAGTAAATCTTCCTTCCAAAAAAATTACTCGAAGCAAACTGGTAGAGTTGGAAATCCTAAAACCATATGAAAAACGCGATAAAAAAGTGCTTATCAACTTTCTCCCTACCGTAAAAGAACAAACAACAGTCATAATTCATCGAGGGGAAAATAAGCTCTTTAATTTGCTACAAGATTACAATAAAAAGAATTCCTACAAAAATTTCTTCTATTCATTAATAGATAGCAATGATGTTTTACTTACGGATTATTTGCAAAATTCGGAAGAATTGGAGTTGGATTCTAACACCTTGATGCTTTATTTAGGTCATGACTATAAAAAAGGAATTATAATGGAGGGTAAAACCTACCAAAAATCTTTTCCAATTATGACCAGTACCAGCAGTTTCGATGTGAAAGAAGAGATTTATTCTAAACTTATGTTAATGGAAGATGAAGGCGATATCCCAAAGATAAATAAAATAATCATTGCTGGAGATTATAGTAAAGAAGAGGATATCGAATTTTTCGCAGAGAAATATGATTCGATAAAAGTTAAACGTGCCAGTTTTGAAAATTTTCCACTTTCTATCGATCCCGAAATTAGCGAAGAAGAAATAGCTATATTCATAGTTCCCATTATGCTCGCATTAAAAGCAATGAATCTAAAAAATCTTTCCTTCACCACTTCCAACTTCCTTTCAGAAAAAGTCATCGAGGCACAAAAACCATTCAAAATTGGCTGGCATGGATTTTTAATTTTAGCAGCAATATTTGTAGTGGGAGTTTATCTAACCAATAGTTATCTTATATATAAACAACAGCTAAAAGAAGTTACTCATAAAAACAAAAACTTAGAATTTAAGCTGGAAGCTATAGAACAAGACAAAATGATAATACAAAATATTCAGAAGCAAATTTCTGAAATAGAACAGAGCGAAAAAAAAATAACAGAAATTTTAAAAAACAAGAATAAATGGACTTATATTTTGAACAAATTCGCTTACGCTTTTGCTACTCATCCCCAAAGCTGGTTGGTAAATTTACAAAATGAAAAAGATAATTTTTCGGTTACCGGATACACTGATGATCGTCAGAATGTTATCTATTTTTCCAAACTATTCCCTAATAGTAAAATAATGAGCGTAACCAGCGACAGACAGAATGAAAGAAATATTTGGCGATTTGAAATCACTTTTTCTTATCCTGAAATAAACACTTTAGAAATAATCGCTTCTGCTTCCCCAAAAACAATCCCCACTCCAAAAGTCAATAAAACGAGGGATACCAGAAATGAACATGTTGATGCAAAAGATATAAAAAACAGCTTTCTCTTGGTAACAGATGCTTATAAAAAAGGTCATAAAGAAAGAACACTGCAGTTAGCAGAAGATTTCATTGCTAAATTTCCACAGGCAGAATTAGCTCTTAATTGTAAATACTTAATAGGCGAAATAATTTATCAGCAAGGGCAAACAAAGAGAGCAGAAAAACTTTTCGATGAAGTAATAGAAACCAAAAACAATATGGCTCCCTATGCTTTGTATATGAAAGCCAAATTGTATGCTTATAAACATAAAAATATTGAAAAAGCAATTCATTTATTAGATGAATTAAAAAAATATTATACCACATCACCGATAATACCCAAAGCACAGAAATTGTATAATAAGTTAGAAGGACATAATGAATAATAAAACCAGAAACTCTCTAATTCTCTTCTTCCCCCTTCTAACAATATTTATTTTTGGTAACATCTTTCTTGGAAATATAAAAAAAGAACTTAGCACTGTACAACAAACTCATTCTAAGCTAAATAAAAAATTGCAAGCAGGAAAAACTGTAGAAAAAGAGAAAGAAGATGCAATGCTCCATTTGGAAGAACTCAAAAAAGCTAAACTGAAAGAACAGAAGGTATTAAGGAAAATTGATAATTCCACAATAACTTTCGATTATTTGGTAAGACTAAGTCAAAATTTCGCCCAAAACATTCGTTTTGATTTCAGTAGATCAAAAAATGTTTCCAATGCAAACACTAACTATAATGAATATATGATAACCGGAAATGCCGGATTGACCAACTTGCAAAAAATGATACTTAATTTGGAACAACAAAAAGCGATCTATACCATTGAAGACTTGGCAATTGCAAACAGAAATTCAGTTAATACTGACTCAGTTGAATTTTCCTTAAAAATTAATGCTTATTACGATAAATCTGGCAGTGATTATGACAAAATTAATCTTACTCGGCTACCATACAGCTTCTACAAATTTAATTATTTTAAACCAGTTATAGAAATTGAGGAACTCGAAAGCGTTGATCCTAGTTTAGTAAATGTAAAGAAAAGCAAACTTATTGGTATGACTCATAACAAAGCTTTTATTAAGGAAAGCAATGGCCTTATAAATATCTTATCGATGAACGATCCTGTTGCTTATGGCAAACTTAGTTTCATCGACCCAGAAAACCAAGAAGTTATCTTTGAGTTGAAAATAAATAATAAAGAAGAAATTTATAAGATGAGCCTGAAAGGAGAGGAATCGTGAAGAGGTTTTTAATATTTTTGTTAATTTTTTGTTTTGCTTTTTTGTCTGCCCAAAATAAGACGGAATTAATAAATTTGGCCGAAGATACCAGCTTGAACGATGCTCTAATAGCAATTGAAACTTTAGCACAACAGCATGAGGGTAAAAAGGTGTACAACCTTACCAACAAGAGCACCAACATAGGAATCCCAATAAACCAAATAAATTGGAGAAAAGCATTAGATTTGATAGCAATTTATAACAATCTGAAAGTAGAAGAACAAACCGGAGCCTATGTAGTTACTATTCCTAAAGCCAAAGCAGAAGATGAAGACATTTCCATCCACTCTGAACAAGTGAAGATAAGTGCTACCGCTTTTGTTGCAGATCATTCATTCTTAAAATCCTTGGGTATTGATTGGTCAACCTTGATAGATGGTGATGTTAAAGTAAATGCAGACTTTCGTGGCGGGTCCAAAGTAGCTGGTGATTTATTCCAACTTGATGCCAACAATTCATTTACTCGGGGCGGCTACTATGTTGACGTAAATACGATGCTGCGTACTATCGAGTCAAATCAGTTAGGAAAAGTAATCGCCAGCCCCAATGTAATAGTTGCTTCTGGAAAAAAGGGCTATATTCAGGTTGGGCAAGATTTTTCTATTAAATCTGTGGATGAAGCCGGAAACGTTATAGATAATTTCTTTTCCACAGGTATCATTCTGGATGTAACCCCAACCATAATTGAGGAAAATGGTGAAAAAGCTATCCATATGCAGGCCAAGATCGAGCGAAGCACAGCCAATCCTGGTGAATTAACTACTATAATTAATAAAAGTCAATCCAGCACAGATTTGGTGATGTACGATGGTGAAGAAACAGCTATTGCTGGGCTTTATAGTGAAGAAGAAAACAAAGAACGAGGTGGAATTCCTATTATAAAAGATCTGCCCTGGTGGTTCTTTGGAATAAGATATCTTGCCGGTTACGATAAAATACAAACCATTAAAAAAGAATTAGTGATCATACTAAAAGTTGAGATCATACCTTCAGCAGTGCAGAGAAATAATTCTAAATAGTAATTTTGAATTTAGTGCCATCTGGTAGTTGTTGAACTTCCAGGTAGCCATCCATATTTTTCTCAATTATCATTTTAGACATGTATAATCCCAAGCCTGTTCCAACACTCTGATGCTTGGTGGTAAAGTAAGGATCGAAAATTTTATCTAATATTTCATCGGTAATCCCACCGGCATTATCTGCAATCGTTACAACATTCTTACCATTGTGTTTTTTCAATTCAATGGCAACTTCCCTATCGGAAATATTATTCATATCAAAAGCATCTTTACTGTTATTTAATATATTTAATATTACCTGAGAAAATTCATTTGGATACCCAATTATTTCACAATTAGCTGCTAGATTTTTGTTTAGCTTAATATTGTTATTTTTAAAACTGTTTTCTATTAATTTTACTGTTTTTTCTATATTATCACTCAAGTTAAATTTTTCACTTACCTTATTTGGCTTAAAGAAATTCCTAAAATCATCTATTGTGTTCGACATATGCTGCAATAAATCCATTATTAGGTCAGTTTTTTCTTCTATATATTCAGCATCAAGTTCACCATCTTCGTAGGCATCTTCGAAACTTTGCACTATAGCTGCTACTGCTGCCAATGGTTGTCTCCATTGATGAGCAATATTGCCTATCATTTCTCCCATAGCAGCATGACGAGATTGTTTGATAATAAGATGGTCTTTTTCTCGGATTTCTTTTATCGCTTCTTTCACCTTTTTCTTAAGGTCGGCTTGTAATTTTTTTAGTTCTTTATTTGTCTTTTTCAGCCTTTCTTCAGCTTTTCTTTGCTCTGTAATATCCCTGCCCACCGCTTGAAATCCGATAAATTCTTTTTTTTCATTGTAAAGTTTGCGGTCTGTCCATTCTGTCCAACGGATTTCACCATCTATTTTCATTCTATGTTGATGTACCACTATGGGACTTCCGAAAGAAAGTTGTCTGATTTTATCTGAAATTTCGTCCAAGTCTTCTTCTAACAAATACGGCTGAAAAGTGGTTCCCAATAGTTCGTCTTGAGATGAACCCAAATATCTGCAAAGCGATTGGTTAACAAAGATCATCCTACCTTCAGTATCTAAGCGACAGATTAATTCTGTCTGGTCTTCTACTACTGTTCGGAAATTTTCCTCGCTTTTCTTTAGGGCAATCTCGGCTTCCTTCTGCTTGGTATAATCTCTTACTAAGCATAATACTTTATCTGTTTCCATCAGCATCAATCTGGCTTCATAAAATTTAAACTGGTCATCTATCTTTAATTTATACTCAAATCTCTG
>JAXHUB010000166.1:0-2666 GCA_034189845.1 Candidatus Cloacimonadota bacterium
TATTGCCCCTACAACTATAAAAATAAATAATAAAGAATTTTTGCTTAAAGAAAGATAGGAAAATTGCTTAGAATCATGGCGGATGTTAAGTAAAATTAGGGTAACTGCAGTAAAAAGATTGAAAATTATATAAAAGATAGTAAAGATATACAATTTTTTATGTAAAGAGGTGATGGTGATATTTAATATTAGTTTTAAAATAGTTTGATGCCAACCTAAAAGGCAAATGCTTCCTAAAAATGTTATCAAAAATATGCTGAGATAGGTTGTTGAAATCAGCTTATATCTGCTTGCATCTGTTTTCTGACTGTGATATAGTGTCATCAGGGACTGCTGCAGTCCAAATTGAAAAAACATACTTACAAGAGAAGCAAAAAACATCAAAAGAGAATAGATAGCGTATTCTTCGGGTAGCAAATAATAAGTTAGAATTGGTAAAATTAAAAAAAATAATCCCTTATTAATTATAGTTGCTACAGAATAATCTAGAAATTTACGAAGTAATCCTTTGTTTACCATGGAATTTCTCCAGGATCATCACAATGTTTGCAGATATCAATTTTCTGTCTCTCCCCTTTTTTCAACAAATTACGGTAGTTTTGGAATTTCTCCGAGTTCCAAATAGTCCACAATTTTTCATTTTTAATATTTCCGAGCACTACTTTGGCATAATAATCCATACAGCACAATAAAACTTCACCTTTCCAATTAATCACAAGTTGAGTAGCAGGTCTTAAACATGGTTCCTTAACCTCTTTTTTCTTTTTGAATATTTCACCAGTACGATCGGTTTTTTCATAATCTTTATAACTGCGTACGTGGATGTGAAGCGGATACTTCTTTTGAAGAAACTCCAATTTAGTTCGCTTAAAATCATCGTAATTGGTTATAGAAAAATGATCTACTCCCATTTTTATAAATTTTTTAAATTTTTCCTCATCCAAAAAATCTCCATTGGAAACAACAACGATATATGTCCATGGTAGTTTTTCCCTGGCATACTCCAATAGTTTTGGCAATCTCTCATCCAACAGCGGTTCACCATAAAAGTGAGGAGAAATACGACCTGCAAAATCTATCTCTGCCAGTTGATTGATGATAAGTTGCCAATATTCTTCAGGCAAAACTCCTTTTTCTCTTTGAATAAATCTGTCATTGTTGAAACAAAAACTACATTTTCGGTTACAAAAGCCATAAGTTTCCAAGTTTGTAGATATCATCCTATATTTTTGGAATTGCCTTCTTAATCTAAACTTACGAAATACCCTTATTTTAAAATTATGTTTGTAAAATTCAATGAGAGGGAACTTTAAATTTCTCCGCGTAATTTCCCAAAGTCGCCATTTTTTTATTAAATTCAACCCAGCTCCTGCATTACTTCTTCGTACATTTTTTTTGTGTCCTGAGCTATTTTATCCCAGATATAATTTTCCAAAATATGCTTTTTTAATCTATTGGTTTTCTTTTTATTTAACATCTTTTCAGTTGCTTCTACTATCGATTTTACTGAGCGAGGCTCTGCATATTCTACCATATTATGGAAATATTCGCGGGTGCCGCCATAGGGAGTTATTACAATATTGGCGCCAGCCAATGCCGCTTCTAAAGCTGCTCTTCCTGGGGTTTCAAACATTGTGGGCAAAATAAAAGTATGACAAGCAGCATAAGCAGAAGCAAAAAGAGGATCATGGTGGGGCAACCATTTTATCAATTTTATTTTTGTGCTTTTTTGGATTTGCTGTTCACACCATTTTCCCTCTTCTGTATTCATAACATCGGCTATAATAACAGAAGGAGCATCGATCTGTTGCATAGCTTTTACTATATTTTTACCATTCTTTCGCAACGAACCCAAATGTCCAACATATAAAATAAAATTTTCCCATCCATATTTTTTTCTAAATATTGTTGGATCAGCCTCAGCAAAGCGCTTTTCAACTCCATTGTAGATAACTTGCGTTTTATTCTTATTAATATTTAAAGCATTTTGCAACAGCTTGCCTTCTGCCTGGGTATTAGGAAGCACTTTTTGTGCAGCCATGCAAATCTGCTTTGTTATAGTATAATCGGAATAGGAACGCTTCAAAATTCCAGCAACTGCCTTTTCCACAGATAAATAAGTTCGAATAAGCCCAGCAGAATGACTACTGAAAAATATAGGATTAACCACATAAGGAATATTGGAAACATACAAATTTCGTGCCAAGGGGAAAGTATTTAAGTTTGCCGTGAAAAGATGTAATAGATCTTTGGGACAAGGCTGTTTTTCAGCGTTCCACATATCAAAAAGTTCAATTTCTATCCCTAATTTTTCCAAATGTTGCTTTAATGAAAATATTTTGTATGTAGGTCCTCCCCTATTCATCAACAACGCTTGATAAGTTCCAAAATATACTTTCATCTTTTTACCTTTCCTCGCCATGATTCAAAATTATAAAGCGAATCCCGCCAATGCCATTTTCTGAGTTTTTTTGAAAAAGGAATTGTTAGTGGCCGCCTTGCTTCCTGCCATCTTTTTTCACTTCCAAACTCATATCCATATGAATATTTATCATCTTTTTTGAAATAGATGGGAAAATTACTACTTTTTAATTGAGAAGTAAAATTATAATTAAGCCGATCTTTCCACCACATAGCATATTCAGCAAAAACAACATTATGCCAAT
>JAXHUB010000167.1:0-3364 GCA_034189845.1 Candidatus Cloacimonadota bacterium
AGAAAAAGCTGCCCCTAAAGAATTGTGATTCCCCATCTGTGTGCTAGCATGCAGAGTTAGCTTCTTAAAAAACTTATTTGCTAAGTAATAAACACCCCAATCTTGTATTATCAGCGCATTTGCTTTTGTTTGCTCCAATAGGTAAAGCATATCTAACAATTCTGTTAGTTCAGCATTTTTTATCAGGGTATTCAGAGTAACGTATACTTTTATATTGCTGCAATTGGCTTCTTTTATTAACGACTGCAGCTGATTTATAGAAAAATTTTGGGCTCTACCGCGAGCATTAAATTTTCTGAGTCCCAAATAAACAGCATCGGCTCCTCCTGCTTGAGCAGCGTAAAAAGCTTCTGGGTTGCCAACAGGAACTAGTAACTCTGGTTTCATAACGATTTGAGTAGAACAACTGCCGTAGCTGCTATACCTTCTCCTTCTCCACTCACACCCAATCCTTCTTCGGTGGTTGCTTTTACAGAAATATTTTTCATGGAGGTGTGTAAATACTGCCGCAGAGTTTTGCGCATATCTTCCAAATATGGCTGCAATTTGGGCTTCTCAGCGGTTATAGTTATATCGATATTGGAAATTTCCATCTCGGCCTTATCCATGATATCCACAGTTTTTTGTAGTAATATACGGCTATCTATATTTTTATACTGGGAATCTGTATCAGGAAAATGCTGGCCAATATCCCCAGCTGCCAAGGCTCCTAAAATGGCATCAATTACAGCGTGGAGTACCACATCGGCATCGGAATGGCCTAACAAACCAAATTCGCTCTCTATTTCAGTTCCGCCTAGCACTAATTTATGGCCTTTCCCAATACGATGAACATCATAGCCATAGCCTATACGCATATATCCCCCTCTATTAATCTACTGTTATCGATTTTGAAACATTTTTGGGAACATCGGGATGAACGCCATGCTTGTCTATTTCCATCTTGTTCAATTTGTTCATCTTACGAACACTCATCTTCAGCGCAAGTAGTTGCAGTACAATAGTAGCAGAAAAAGTAGTTAACAAAGAATCACCTGTTTGTGGCAAAGGAATATAACCCCAACCATAATATTTATTTTCCTTATCGTAAGGAGTATTGCGTGCATTGTTAAGCAGCTTGCTGTTTTCCTCAGCTATTACAAAGGTGTCTCCACCTCGAATTTTATGAGTATTTATTTGTGAAATAGTCAAATTCATATCACGTTCCTCTGGCCCCGTTACATAGATAAGTGGATAATTGCGATAAGCATTTTGAAAGAAATCGAATGTTTCCATTGTTTCTCGGAAAAGATGTTCGCAAGCTGGAGATAAATTAAAGGGTTCCACCCGATTGAAAATATATGAAGTAAGCGCATTGGTAAGTTTTTGCACCTCTTTATTAGGAATTTGTCGTTCTTCAGCTTTAGTATAGATCTCATCCAAAACTTTGTTGTAATGTTTCAACATCGCTTTTATGTTTTTTATACCAAAAACGGTATTTTTCCCCAAAATTGTGTTAGGTCCGTGTTTGAATTCCGATGCTTCGCCACCTTCTGTATGATTCAACACAGTTTCGCGAATCTTAAGTGCTCCTTCTTTGGCAACACCAGTAATTTTGGTAGCCAAGATATGCATTGACGGTTCCATATATATTTTAGAAGCAACCATATCCACCGCATCAGTAGAGGTTTCCAGAGTTTCTTTTATTAAAGCTGGGATATCTTCAATGGAACGTTTCCTGTTTTCCACTTCCTTCTTTCTTTTGGAAAGTTCAGGATTTTGTGGTTCTTTTTTACTTATGATCTCACATTTCATTTCAGCTAATTTTATAGCTAAATAATAGAACAGTGTTATCTGATTAATAAAACTTTTAGTGGCTGGTACTGCAATTTCCGGACCGCAGTTTATTGGAATAGAGACATCACTTTTTTCCTGTCCCAAAGTAGAATTCACATTATTTACCAGCACTATTTTCTTTATATCCAGTCCAGAATTATCTACATCATTGAAAATATCCACCAGATCTTTGGTCTCACCACTCTGTGAAACACCTATGATCACATCATTATCGTGTAGACTTTTCGAGAATTGACCACGAAAATTACCGGGTAAAATCGGAATGATTTCGGTATGAGCAATTTCATTGAAGAAAAGCGATGCTACCATAGTAGCATGATAGGAAGTTCCACAAGCAATAGAATAAATTGTCCCGCAATTTTCATAAGTGTTTTTAATTATTTGTAAAAACTCTTGTACAGCTTTATTGAACTCTTTAACGTCTTCTACTTCGGCAATTGCATCCAGTGCTTTTGCCAACAACATCTTCTTTTTATCAAAATGGGAGTTCACCAGTTCAATATAGGAATTTTTGTTGGAAGAAAAGAAATATTTTTTTTGGAAATTTTCTTTTATGAGTTCGTTGTAGATAGGTTTATAGTTTTCCTTTACTTTCAAAAAGAATTTTTCAGCAATATCCGAATTTTCAAATTTTTTAAATACCTTCAGTTGCTTATTAAAATCTTCCGTTTCATCTATTTGTTCACCTAATTTTTGGATCTTTTCTAAAAGATTTTCATTCCTTAGCAAATTCAACATTCTACGACCTGTATTTGAACCACCACTGAATAATTTAACCAGTTTTCCAGAAGATTCTACTTCAGCATAAATTTCCTGCTCCATAAAAAATTTATAAGGTGGTTTTAATTGAGTGTCTTCGGCTCTTAATTTAGAACGAACCACCTTTTTTTCAACTTTATCACCGGACTCATATATTTCATCTGGTTCGTTCAGATGCCGTATTTTATTTTTTTTAAACGCAAATACTTCAAACTTATCATGATAAAATTCTACACACTCACCCTCGCGCAGGTTTACCAAATTTTTAGTGAATCTAAGTACAGCAGTTAAATCGGAAGAAGCTAATCCGAAGTTAATTCCTTCCACTTCACCAATTCCAAAATAGAGACTACTACCAGCTTTAATTGCATACATGTTCTCTGTTTGTGGGTCTACTATCACAGCAGCATATGAACCAATCATCTTTTCGGCAGCTTTTATAATTGCTTGTCTCATACATTCTGTTCTTATTTTTGTATTCTTTTGTCTCTTAGAATCATATTTTCCCAGTTCATTATCTAAATAGTGCTCCACCATATGAACTAATATCTCGCCATCGTTGTTGGAAACCACATTGTGCCCTTCTGATACCAAAAATTCTTTCAATTCAGAACAGTTGGTAATATTACCGTTGTGTGCTCCATAAATATGTTGTTTGCAATTAACCTCGTGTGGTTGCGAATTTTCTCTATCAACCTTTCCAAAAGTAGCCCAGCGTACTTGCCCGCAGAAAAGTTTGCCTTTTTCTTTTTCTATACCAAGGGTTTTT
>JAXHUB010000168.1:0-2506 GCA_034189845.1 Candidatus Cloacimonadota bacterium
AAATCGATGCCAATGACTACAGAAAAATTATAAACAATGTTATTGTTTTTTTAGAAGGTGATTGTAGCAAGCTTTTAAAATATGACCATAAAAAAGCAATTAAATCTGCATCAGATAAAATGGAATATGAAAAAGCAAATATTTTGAAAAATAGTGAAGGCTTTTTGAAATGGTTCTGTAAAAAAATGAAATTTTACCATAATTTCAAAACATTTACTACGGTATTGAGTACAAAAAATTTGAATTTTTTATTCCATAAAGGTCAACTAGTGCAAAAATTCAGCGGTAGTTTAGATGAAGAGGAAATTGATTTTCTTACTGGTGAAGTTATTGGCAATATGGATGATCGCTATATTCTGGATCGAGCCAAGATTATTTACAATTGGTTACAAAACCACAACGATAGTATTCGATTTCTATAGAAAAAATATGAAAAAAGAAATAAAACAAAAACGCTATGAAAGGCTCTATAAGCAGCTGCAAGAATTATTATTGCCAGTCTCAGAGCCAACTAGCAGAATGAGCACTATTGCAGCTTTGTTGCATCATAAATTCAAATATTATTTTTGGACAGGATTCTACCGTCTTATTCAAGATGAACTGCTGGTAGGCTGTTATCAGGGTCCATTAGCTTGTCTTAAACTTAAAAAAAATACTGGCGTTTGTTGGAAAGCTATAAAAGAACAAAAATCTATTATCGTACCTAATGTGCATCAATTCCCAGGACACATTGCTTGTGATAGCCGATCTAATTCAGAAATTGTGGTACCAATTAAAAATTTCCAAAACAAACTAGTTGCTGTTTTGGATGTCGACAGCAAAGACTTCGATGCTTTTGACAAAATTGATCAGCTAAATTTAGAAAATATAGTCAAATTGATATATAAAAATGTTTCAAAATAATCTGGGAGAATTTTTTGCGCTGTTTACTGCTTTTTGTTGGACAGTAACTGCTATGTCTTTCGAATCTGCTGGCAAAAAGGTGGGTTCGCTTTCAGTAAATTTGATACGATTGATAATGGCTTTTGTATTCTTGGGAATATATTCCTGGATAACTCAAGGTTTTTTTGTGCCTACCAAGTTTTCCCAGCATGCTTGGTTGTGGTTATCGCTATCGGGAGTTGTAGGTTTTGCATTTGGTGATTTGATGTTATTTGAAGCTTTTGTACAAGCCGGCTCCAGAGTTTCGATGTTGGTAATGTCATTAGTTCCTGTGTTTTCTGCTATTTTAGGCTGGTTTTTGTTGAAGGAAGTTTTATCATTTCAAGAAATAGCAGGTATGATAGTAACCATTTCTGGAATTAGCCTCGTTATTTTAAAGCGAAACAAACGCAAGTTACAGCTGAGTCATTCTTACAAAGGACTACTATTCGCATTATTAGGAGCTTTAGGCCAATCATTGGGATTAGTTCTAAGCAAATTCGGTATGGGTAGCTATAACGCATTTGCTGCTACCCAAATTAGGGTTATTAGTGGTATTGTAGGATTTGTAATAATCTTTTTTATCTTCAAAAGATGGAAAAATGTTCACAGAGCTCTTCAAAACAACTCAGCTTTACGCAGAATAGGTTTGGGAGCATTTTTTGGGCCTTTCTTAGGAGTTTCCTTTTCCCTTTTAGCTATCCAGCATACACAAACAGGTGTAGCTTCTACTATCATAGCCATAGTGCCAGTACTTATCATTCCACCTTCAATAATCATTTTCAAAGAAAAAATTAATGTCAAAGAAATAATAGGTGCTGTTATTGCAGTATTCGGAGTTAGTTTATTATTTTTATAGGAGAGATTATGTTATCAAGACGCGAAGCAATTCAATTTGCTATTCAAAATGAGATCAAATCACAAAATCTTTACAAGATGATGGCAAAAGCTTTTCGGAAAAGTGATTCAGGCGAAACATTTAAAAATCTGGTGCCGCTTGAAAAAATCCATGAAGAAAAGTTGGTAGAGCTTTATCATAAAGAATTTCCATATAACAATTTGGAAATAGATAGGGATATAGTTCCAAAAGCAGATAGAACAATGAAATTCGATGAACCGCGCTCTACCATTATGTTCGCTCAGCAAAGAGAAAATGAGGCAAAAGAAAACTATTTGGAACTGAAACGTACTTCCAAAGATCCAAAAGTAAAGGAACTGTTTAGCCAGCTAGCTAAAGAAGAAGAAGACCATCATCAGCTGCTACAAAACATGATAGATCAAATGGAAGGAACTATGATGTGGTTCGATGAATCTGAGCTGGACGGATTGATGGAATATTAGAATTTCTAAAGATTCTAAGAATTTATTTTCATTTTCTGTAGTTTTTATGAATATGCAAAAACGGGAAGATTCTAAGATCTCCCCTTTCAAAACCCTCTCTCACGTTTCCATAAGCTGGAACTAAAAAAAATTATAATTTGTTTTTGTCAAATATTATTTCTTATTTTTTATTACAAACTCAAATATATTCATTATATTCTTTTCATTATAAATCACTGGACTAAAGATGTCTTCTAATAAAATC
>JAXHUB010000169.1:0-4186 GCA_034189845.1 Candidatus Cloacimonadota bacterium
CAAACCTACAGATGTTGTGTAGGTTTGACCTATGTATTTATATGTATTTACTTGCTATTGTTTTTTGATGATGTATAATATAAGATAATTAGACAGATAAATAATATTTTTAATATTTTCATATGAAAAAGGAGAAAACAATTTTATTAGGGGGATTAATTTTAATAATGATTTTTGGAATTTTTATGGTAACCCAAGCGGCCCTGAAAGTGAGTAATGATTTGAATTTAAACCCGGAGGGGGCGGGAGGCCCTTATAGAATTAAGGCCCTTGGTGATCCTGAAGAAATTAAGGATGCTGCGACTTGGGGATATGTCCAAGATGCGGTGAATGGAATTCATCAATATCCATCTGTAGGTATTTGGCGACAGGACGGTAGCAGTCATGATGTTTATTTGAATGATGATTCGGGCTTGGGTCTTTCCGGCAACGTGGGCATTGGCACGACTTATCCAGAACATATTCTGGATTTGCAGGGAAGTGGAGTGCAGACTCTGCGGATTAATTCCACTTCTCTAACCGGCTTGAGGGGAGCAAGGATTCGACTGGGAGACAGCGGAGGAATTTATGGTGAGCATTGGGAAAAAAGTTTGGAATAGTCTATGAAAAGAAAGTTGTTTTTAATAAGTGAGATAACCGATAATTTTAGTGATATCTGCCGTAAATTTGTGCTGGCAGCTGGTGGAGAAAATGCCAGAATCGTCTATTTAATGCAGGGTGATAAAAACTGGCAGAAATATTTTAATGAATACAAAAAATATTTCGAAAAATACAACCCTGCCAGCATATATCCCATTTTTCCAAACCCGTACAATGATTTTATTACCACGATGTATTCCAACTTAGAAAATGCAACAGGTATTTTCGTGGGTGGTGGCTATATTTTTCGTTACATAAAAGCTTATACGCAACCGCGAATTCGTCAGCTTATTGTGCAGAAATACAATTCGGGAACTGTTTATGCCGGGCTTTCCGCTGGAGCTATTCTTACCATTCGCTTGGGAATACTACCCCACTTTGCCATAAAGCCTCATTTCACCAGGGAAAACCGTCTTAGCGAGCTGACGAAAAAAGTTAACAAAGCTGAGTATGGCCTGGGACTTGATGATGGCATTTGGCTGGAGGTGGAAAATGAAACCAAGTTTAACGTTTTTGGCACTGGCAATTTCTACTTCTTTGGTAAGAAAGCTGTAAATGATTTTAATTTGAAGATCTACCAAAATGGAGACTGTTTTAAAATTTGATTTTTTTTATGTCTTTAACATCTTAGCTTTGAAAAAGAGAAAGGTTCTTTTCCTATATATTGCTGGTTTTAATGAATGAAGGTGGAAAACAGTAAATAAGAATAAAATAAATATTGAAAAAAAAGTAATTTCCTTTATTTTTTGATTATGAAATCTGATAAAAGGAGATAGAATATGAAAGATAAGAAAAGGAAAAACTCTGATCTGGTATTGGTTTCGGAAATAATGCCCGACCAATTGATTATAATCCCTATTTCCAGCCGACCTGTTTTCCCTGGTATTACACTTCCACTTACTATTCAAGGAGAAGAGCAAATTGAAGCTTTGGAAAAAGCTTATGATCACGAAAATGGTCTGGTTGGAATGGTTCTAAAAAAACAAGGTGATGGAGACGAGACTGAAAAGTTATATAGAGTTGGCACTGTTGCCAAAATTTTAAAAATAAGTCAGCAAGATAACGGCATGTTAATGGTGCTAATTCAGGGTTTACAGCGTTTTGAAAAAACACGTTCTATTCAAAAGGAACCTTTTCATCGTTGGCGAGTGAAATACTACTACGATTCCATTAAGCAAGATTCTAACGAATTGAAAGCATATTCTCTTTCTATAATGTCTTATTTAAAAGAGCTATTGAATTCAAACCCGATAATGCAGGAACAGTTAAAGATAGTGATGTCACAGATTTCGCGTAGTAATCCGGCATTGCTTATCGATGTAGTGGCCTCTATGCTGAATGCAGAAAAAGAAAAGCTGCAAGACCTGCTTGAAACTTTCGATTTGATTGAACGAAGTAAAAAGCTAATGATATTATTAAAGCAAGAAATCGAGCTAACCCAGCTACAAGAGGATATCAAAAAGCAGATCGAAGACAAAATTTCCAAACAGCAGCGTGAATTTTTTCTAAGGGAACAGCTTAAAATAATCAAAAAGGAACTCGGATTGGAAAAAGATGAGAAATCTGCTGAAATCGAAAAAATAGAACAGAGAATAAAGAAATTAAAACTGCCTCGTGATGTGAGTAAAACTATAAATGAAGAGCTAAATAAACTAAAGTTGCTGAATCCGGAATCACCAGAATTCAATGTAACCCGCAGCTACTTGAATGCTCTTGTAGAGTTGCCCTGGGGCATATATTCCAAAGATAATTTGGATATAAAAAAAGTACGCGAAATTCTGGATGAAGACCACTATGGCTTGCAAGATGTAAAAAACCTTATTCTGCAGTTCATAAGTACTATTATTAAAAGAAAAACAGTGGCAGGGTCAATTTTATGTTTGGTTGGTCCTCCGGGTGTGGGTAAAACATCAGTTGGCAAATCGATTGCCAGAGCTATGAATCGTAAATTCTTCCGCTTTTCTTTGGGAGGAATGCGCGACGAAGCAGAAATAAAAGGCCATCGTCGAACATACATTGGCGCTATGCCAGGTAAAATTATGCAGAGCATAAAAAGATGTGGAACTTCCAATCCGGTTATAATGTTAGATGAAATCGATAAAGTTGGTAAAAGTTTCCGCGGCGACCCAGCTTCAGCTCTATTGGAGGTTTTAGATCCTGAACAAAACTCCAGCTTTTTAGATCACTATTTAGATGTACATTTCGATCTTTCCAAAGTGCTTTTCATAACTACTGCCAACCAACTGGATACTATTCCTCGCCCCCTTTTAGACAGAATGGAAGTAGTGAAGCTTTCCGGGTATATTTTGCAGGAAAAAGTTCAAATAGCCAAGCGCTATCTTATTCCCAAACAATTGCAACAGCACGGATTGCTAAAAAAAGAGTTAAATATAACCGATAAAGCATTACAAATAATGGTAGACAAATACGCCCGTGAAGCAGGTGTAAGAAATCTGGAGAACCAGATAAAAAAAATAATGCGTCAGGTTACCCTGAAACAAGCTGAAGGTGAAAAGAGTAAGATCTCTGTTTCTATTAGAAACTTGGAAGAATATTTAGGAAAACCTATCTATACAACCGAAGTACTATATAATAAAAATGTTCCTGGTGTTACTTTAGGTTTAGCTTGGACCTCACTTGGTGGTACTACTCTATACGTTGAAGCGGCAGCCTTAAAAAGCAAACAAAATGGATTTAAACAAACCGGACAGCTAGGCGGTGTTATGAAAGAATCTTCCGAGATCGCTTTTTCCTATATTCGTTCTCTGCTTAGTAAAAAAGAAGATACAAAAACATTTTTCGACGAAAATTTTGTACATTTGCATGTGCCAGCTGGTGCCACACCAAAAGATGGACCTTCTGCCGGTATCACAATGGCTTTAGCACTTTACTCTTTGGCTACCGGTAATCCTGTACCCGATGATATTGCTATGACTGGTGAGCTTACAATTACCGGAAAAGTGCTGCCAATTGGTGGAGTGAAAGAAAAAACCATTGCAGCCCGCCGAGTGAATGTGAATAAGATAATTCTACCTAAAGACAATAAAAAAGATTTCCAAGAATTGCCAAATTATATAAAAGAAGGCATGGAAGTATATTATGTAGACTACTTTAGCGATGTGCTGAATGTAGTTTATTAAACCAAGATAAAAAAGCTGCTTCTGAAATATGGAAGCAGCTTTTAATAAGTCGGAAAATACAAATCACACATTCCCCGAAAAAGTATAAGGAGTAATTATTTAATTTATTTATTATCAGTGGAATAATTAAAAATCGTTAAATAGTATTTGCAAAGAAATGCCCCTTATATTTATTGAGATTAACCAAAAACCATAAAAAGGAGCATTTCAATGCGATTAGCAGAAAAAAATAAAATACAAAATGCTGATAAAATCGGTGATGACTTAAACCATTTTATTAAATATATGCGGTTATTTGATTGTTATATAGTAAAAAATAAAAAATGATTATGATAGATAATATAGTGTGGCTGGAAGCTGCACTTTATGTTAAATAGAAAATATTATCTTCCTGGAGTACATTTTTC
>JAXHUB010000017.1:0-4966 GCA_034189845.1 Candidatus Cloacimonadota bacterium
ACTATTTGCTCTGTATCCAAATCTATGAATTTAATCTCTGCCTTCGAAACACAAACCAAATGCTCATTATTATATGTTAATTTAGCAGCGGGGATGTTCAATTCTGAATTTCCTATATATAGAATAGATTCTGTAGGAATTGCGATTTTTTCATATTCTTTAATATACATTGGCGCTGAGGTGATTGAGTCTGGGTATTCTTCTTGATAAGTATTTTCGTGGGAAAGAACTGTCAACTTTTCGTTACTAGTTAGATAAAATTCGTTATTAACTTCTTTGTTTCCGTAACTTATTGGTAAGCTAAGGGGTGAGGAAAAGGGTAATTCGAAACCAAGGTGATTTTGAATTGAATTATTAATAATAGAAATTAATTCTATCTTTTCATTATCTATTACTGGGAATGTTGGGAATCCTTCAATTTTCCCTATTGGTCCGATAGCTTTTAAAGAGTCATAGTCGCTAATTTTTTGGGTAAAATCGAAATATTGAGTGCCAATTTTAAAATTTATAGTTCTAAATTGCCCAGCTTGAAGTGTGCTATTCCCAATATCATAAATTCGATAGAGTGAGTTTTGCCCACAATTTAATTCTAGTGAAGGTTTGCTTGTGGCGGAAAGCTCGTCGTTAAATGTAGCAACAGTATGTCCAGCCTGATAATCAATATCCCAGTCTAAGAAGTATCCATCTGCGTCTAGTTCGGGTAAATATTTATGATAGGGTTCATAAGCTGTTCCCCTCCAATATAGTGAGTAAGGGTTTCCGATATCGGGTAAATTATCTGCTTCAATTATTTTTACAGCTCTATTGGAATAACTTGTATTTACCGAGTTATTGACGAAGTTATTGTTTTCATATAAAATTTTGTTATCGATATGCCACACGATAATTCCACCGCCTACAGCATCACCATTTCTTTTTTGCCAGCCTGGAAGTAGATAATCGTATTCATAAGTAGGGAGGTCATAAGGATCATCGAAACTGGATGGGTAAAGAACAACCCGGTCATCGTGAGTAGTTACAACCGATGTTCCACCATCTCCATCAGGGTCTACTTGACGATTTTCTAATAGCAAGTATTCTTCATTTTCCAAAGGAATTTTTATGAAATAGGGATTGTCGGAATTGCCAGAAGGTTTTTTCCCAGCTGGTTCTAAGGTGATTGCTTCATCAAAATTCAAAGAGGATATATTTTTGAACCAACGATCTTGTTTTAACTCATTTTCCCAGACTAAAAGACGTGACCAAATGCTTGGCAGGGCGGGCAATACGCCTTCAATGTAGAAGAGTTTATCGGCTTGTCCATCGCCGTTTAAATCTTGGGCAATTCCAGAAAGTCCTGCGCCACCGCTATCCATAATATCCCAATAGCCTACTGCAGGATAGAAATTGGAAGTGTTGTAAAGGTCTACAAATCCCAGGGAATGTCCAAATTCATGTGCCATTACTGCATTTATAACACCATAATTATAAACCACAGGTATGCTGTTACTACTATATTCCTCAATATCCTGGGTTATAGTCTCAGGTACATTACAAGCTTGGTCTATCATTACAGTTCCACCATCCACATACACTTCTTTACCATCACCCATTTGAATATAGAAGGAAGGCATATCGTTAGGGCTGTTTCCCAATACGTCATGCTGCCAGTCCGAACCAGCATGGATTAACATAAAATGGTCGTATTGGGAAAAATCTATTTCGGGAGAAGTTTCATCCGCAATATGGAAACAATCGGCAAAATATTCTTCAAATCTACTAATTGCCAACTCCTGATTTCCCATACCAGGTGAGTAGTAAGAAAGCTCATGCGGTAATGTGTATGCTTCAAACCTTCCCTTTTTGGAAATGGGGAAGATATCATAATTTAGATCAAAATGACCCATGCTAGCTGCCTGGTAGTAATAACGGAGTGCAGTAAGCTGGTCGCTGAAAAACTGAAAATCGTGAGGAGGTTTCCCTAAACTTGGTTCATAACCAGCTGGAGTCTGAATAAACTGTCCATTTCCTGTAGTTGCAGCAGTAGTATCAGCCTGAAATTCTATCAGTAATACCAGTAATTTTTCAAAATTCTTAGATTTGCGAGAAATTTCTCTTTTCCCAGCTCCTGAAAAAACTTTTTCCAAAGTATGAACTTTAATCTTTTCCAACTTGGAGTCGGAATGTTTTTGTAGTTCAATTTTCCCAGCTGCAGCCAGTTGGAAAATTACCAACAGACAAGTGAATAGAACAAAACGTTTCATTAGTATTCTAATTTAGCAGAGAAAGTCTTATTATATTCGGTAAGTTCGCCAGCAGGTTGCATAGCGAAATCTATAGATAATTTATATTTTTCTGAAAAGGTATAATGGATGCCCCCACCAAATGAAAATCCCTCTATAGAGCCAGCTTTATCGTAAAAATAACCAGATCTCAAGGAAAGCAGGTCTAAATAAACATATTCGGCACCGAAGTTGAAAATCGGTTGATCACCACCCCATGCAGTGAATAACCTTTGATAGAAAGCATCATCATCATCAGTAGTCAATTCTTTATTCATATCAGCATTTACGGTAAACTTATTCAGCTGATTTTCCAGGATTCGATAGGAAAATCCCATTCTCCAATTCAGGGGAAGTTGGTCGGATTGTGATTCATTTATATAAGTTATGTTTGGTCCCACATTTTGAAGATTCAAACCAACATCAAATCCGGGTAAAAGAAAATTTTTTCTTTTTACACCAAAATCAAAGGCATAACTCATTCCTCTACCTTTAGTACCAGCTTCAGTTTCACCTTGACCTTCTGGAGCCAGATCGCTATATATAAATTTGAAACTTATACCAAGACCTGTATTCTGATCGAGTTGATATCCGTAACTTATTGTTGGTGCAACTTCCCAGCTACTAAATACGCCCTGAAAAGTGCCTTCTTCATCGTATTCTTCTTGTTCACCATAGGTTATGAATAAAAGATTGAAACCAATGTTTCCAATATCTTCATAATATTTGTTCCAGCCTAAGTACTCATAATACATATCATCGATACCCTTAACATCACCAAACCAGTTCGTATGCATCCATGCAAATTGATTCTTTCGGTTGAAAGCCATTGCACCAGGATTCCAATAACCTGCATAGGCGTCATCTACCTGTGCTACATAAGCAGACCCCATTGCACCAGCCCTAGAACTAGGTTCAATTAGCAAAAAGGTAACACCAGATTGAGAAACAGCATTAATAGTAATTGGAATTATAAGCAAGAACGCTATAGCGATTATCATCCATTTGGTTTTCATAAAAATCCTCCACGAAAATTATATATATAGTGAAAATAAAAAAGATTGTCAAGCTAACAATTCAGTTCATTTCCCTCCATAATTTTAAAAATTTAGATGGTGCCGAAGGCCGGACTTGAACCGGCACGAGCCAGAAGCTCGGTGGATTTTGAGTCCACTGCGTCTACCAATTTCACCACTTCGGCACTTGGACTGCGATAAAAAAAACACCTCTTGTTGTGTCAAGTAAAAATGAAATTATACCAATTAAGAAAAGGGGACAATTAAAATCGTCCCCTTTTGAATTAGTAAGGAATTATGAGTTATTATTAATACATTCCTGGCATACCGCCGCCCATTCCGCCTCCTGCTGGCATACCGCCACCTGAATTATCATTTTCTTTGGGCAGGTCGGTAATAAGACATTCGGTGGTGAGGAATAGACCAGCAATACTAATTGCATTCTGTACAGCGCTACGAACCACTTTCGCTGGGTCTATCACGCCAGATTTGAAAAGATCTTCATATTTACCGGTAGCAGCATTGTAGCCATAATGCAACTCTTTCGATTTTTGTAACTTTTCTACGATGAGAGCTCCTTCTTCACCTGCATTAGCAGCAATTTGGAATGCAGGTTTCATCAAAGCCTTTATTAATAACTGGGCTCCCACTTTTTCTTCATGGGTTGTTGTTTTTAAGTCTTTTATTGCTCGGGAAGCATAAATCAAAGTAGCTCCTCCACCAGTTACGATTCCTTCTTCTACTGCGGCACGGGTTGCGTGCAGAGCATCATCTACGCGGGCTTTCTTTTCTTTCATTTCTGTTTCGGTAGCAGCTCCAATTTTTATAACTGCAACTCCAGTGGAAAGCTTGGCTAAACGCTCTTGTAATTTTTCTTTGTCATAATCGGAACTTGTTTCTTCAATTTGCTGTTTTATTTGTTTAATTCTTGCTTCCAGGTCTTCCTGTTTACCTTTGCCTTCGCGAATAGTAGTGTTCTCTTTGTCCACAATTACTTTTTTGGCACTACCAAGATCTTCCATTTTTACAGAATCTAACTTGCGGCCAAGTTCTTCCGAAATAACAGTTCCGCCTGTTAGGATTGCAATATCTTGTAACATTTCTTTTCTTCTATCGCCAAAACCAGGTGCTTTTACTGCACAAACGTTCAAAGTGCCGCGCAGTTTATTCACTACTAAAGTAGCTAAGGCTTCTCCTTCGATATCTTCAGCGATGATCAAGAAGGGTTTACCAGATTGAGCAACCTCTTGTAGAATCGGAAGAAGATCTTTCATTACATTAATTTTTTTATCGTAAATTAAAATGTAAGGATCTTCAAACTCTGTTACCATTTTGTCAGTATCGGTTGCAAAATATGGAGAAAGATATCCGCGATCGAATTGCATGCCTTCTACTGTTTCCATATAAGTTTCGATTGATTTAGCTTCTTCTACATTGATAATTCCTTCATTTCCAACGGCTTCCATAGCATCAGCTATAAGTTTACCTACTTCTTCATCGTTATTAGCAGAGATGGTTCCAATTTGGGCAATTTCATTTGAGCTTTTGATCTCTTTACTATATTCTTTAATCTTTTCCACAACAACTTTGGCAGCTTTTTCTAAACCACGTTTAAGATACATTGGATTTACTCCAGCTGTAACATGTTTCAAGCCTTCTTCTATTATTGCTTGAGTTAAAATTGTGGCC
>JAXHUB010000170.1:0-8225 GCA_034189845.1 Candidatus Cloacimonadota bacterium
CCTCGAGCTCGCGAAGCAGCGTGTCGAACTCGGCGTCGGAGATCACCGGGGCATCGCGCACGTAGTAGCGGAACTGGTGCTCGCGCACCTCCCCGGCGAGCTCCTGCCATCGCCGGCGCAGTAATATGCATTTCGCTCTCTCACCACCTCTATTATAGAAGTAGCCAATCCTCTTCCGGTTCCTTTTTGTTCCTGAGTTATACAAATAGAACCACCTCCCATTCCTACTTTTACAGCTCCTGCACCAGCATCAGCTAAAAATCGGAAGCCTTCGCTAGTGATAATGTTACCTGCGATAACTGGTATTTGGGGATAGTTTCTCTGCATCCATTCAAGTGTTATTTTTTGGAATTCAGTATGACCATCGGAAGAATCTATAGCAATAATATCAACTTCTTCGGTAACTAATTCAGGCACTCTTTCTTTATAATCATGTGTATTTATAGCAGCCACCGCTAACAATCTTTTCTTTTCATCATGAACTTCCAAAGGATTTTCCACTTGGTCGGTTATATCTTTGCGAAATACTATAGAAAGCAATTTATCGTTACTATCCAAAATTGGAAGTACCGATTTATGACTTTCTAAAAGAATATTGTTTGCTTGTTTCAAATCGTTTATGTTGTATCCCACTTCCACCTGCTCGCGCGGTATCATTCTTTCCCCCACCTTAGCTCTGGAATGTAGGGAAATATCATAGTCCCATTTGGTAATCAGGCCCACAAAAACATTATGGTCATCTACAACTGGAAAAGTGGAATAACCAGTTTTTTTTCTTAAATTATACATCTCTTCTATAAGCATATCGGGGCGAACAGTTTGGGGGATAACAAATCCAGCTTTATGATGTTTAATTTTGTGGATCATTGCTGCCTGCTGGGTAGGAGTTTGCGAACAGAAGATGAAAGCAGCTCCACCCAAGCGGGCTAATTCTATTCCCATCTGCGCTCCGGAAACAGATTGCATAGCAGCCGAAACCAATGGTATATTCAAATAATATTTCTTGTTATTATTTTCGGAATATACTAAGGGAGTACGGAGAGAAATTTCATTTGGATTATGTTGTAGTTCTGTATAGCCCGGCAAAAGCCGAAACTCCATAAGTGTTCTGGAAGGTTCTAAAATAATCTCTTTAGCCATAATTTGCTCCATTATATATGAATATTAACTTCATCGATTTTATATTTTTTTTCACAATACTCACAGCGAACCGAAGTTGTTTCATCTGCTGTTAATCTAAATTTAGAATTGATCTTTTCCAAATTGGTTATACATTTTGGATTTGGACATTGTATTAGGTTTTCAATATACTCTGGTATTTCGAGTTTAATTTTACGAGCCACATTATAATCTTTTATTATGGTTACGGTAGCATGAGGCGATATAAGTGCTATACTATTAACCTCATCGGAAGTTAATTCTTTTTTTTCTATTTTTATGAGGTCTTTGCATTTATATTTCTTGCTATGCAAATTAATTCCAACCATAACCACCTCATCGCCTTTTAAATTCAAAATTTCCAGCACTTTTATTGCTTTACCTGAACCTATATGGTCTATAACTGTACCATTTTTAATTGCATTAACCTTTATTTGTTTTGGTTGTGTCATTTTGAACCTCCCAACAAAATTGAAAAAATAGCCTGCCTGGTATAAACACCATTTTTAGCTTGCTGGAAATAATACGCATATTGTGTATCATCGACATCGGTAGAGATCTCATCTACCCTAGGAAGCGGATGCATCACTCGAAAATTATCTTTAACATTTGCAAGCATAGAACGCTTAAGTATATATGAACCTTTGGCTTTTTCGTATTCTTCCGGATCAGCAAATCGTTCTTTCTGTACCCTCGTTATATACAGTACATCCAGTTCCTCAATTTTTTGATCTATCTCTTGCAATTCTTCATAGGCAATATTTTTATTATTTAGATCATCTTTTATATAAGATGGCATACGTAGAAAACTTGGTGAGATAAATTTAAAACTAGGTTTGAAATCTGCAAGGGAATAAACCAAAGAATGAACTGTACGACCAAACCGAAGATCTCCGGCCACTCCGATTTTCAGATTTTCCAAAGTTCCTTGGGTTTTAATAATAGAATACAAATCTAAAAGTGCTTGAGTGGGATGTTGATTAGCACCATCTCCAGCATTTATTACCGGAATATCTACAACCTCGGAAGCATAGCGCGCCGAGCCCTCTATTCCAGTTCTTAAAACAATAATATCAGCATATTGTGCTAAAGTTTGTAGGGTGTCGGCAAAGGTTTCTCCTTTTTGCACTGAGGAATTAGAAGTACCACGCATAGTTATGGTTTGCCCACCTAGCTTCTTCATTGCTGTAGCAAAGGAAAAATGTGTTCTGGTAGAGGGTTCGTAAAACATCAAGGCTGCTAGTTTTTTCTCCATATTTGGTTTTAGCTCACCTTTCTCTATTTTAGCAGCTGTTTGCATAAACATCATAATTTCTTTTTTGCTCAAATCTCTCATTGAGATCAAATTATTCATCTTCACTCCTTATTTTTTCTTTATACGCTTTCCAAGCTCTTTTACGATAAGTTTTGGCAGCTAAATGAACATCTTCGGCTTGGTAGATACCACGTCCCACTATTATGCAATTTGCTCCGCCTGATATAGCTTCTTCTACTGTAATATACTGCTGACCCAACTTATCAGTTCCTTTTTCCAATTTAACCCCAGGCATCAGTAATAGCTGCTTACCGGGGAATTTATCTTTGAATCTGCGAATATCGCTAACACTATCTCCATGACCTATAAAACCAGCTATCCATTGCGGATACTGTTTGGTAATTTCGAAACAGCGGCGGGTGTACGTTTCATTTATCAAATTTCCTTGTGAACTCATGCGTGCTAGAACAAACCCGGCTCTATTCTCCAAATCTTCGAATAAACCGGTTAAAGTTCCTGCTCCTGCCACAAGATGAACAGTAACATATTCGGCCCAACTTGAAATGTTGTAAATACCGCTGCGATACTGTTTGCGAACTGTGTTACCAATATCGGCAAACTTGCGGTCTTCAAAAATTAGGAAATTGTATTTGCTGGCATATTCCTGCAATTTAGAAATAAAATTCTCATCAAAATCTTTTAGCATATCGATATGAGTTTTCAACATCACTATTTCCGATGCAGTTTTTTGCAATATTTCAAAAAATTCCTTCTGGGTTTCTACATCTAAAGATAGTACCAGATTCGATTGCTTTTGAAAAATTTTATCGCACAGTTTTTGCGTCAATGGACAATGAACTTTTTCATCTTTTACCTTTATTTTTCCCAGGTTGGAAGTAAAATCTTTTACCTGTTTCACCTTTTGGGAAGATATACGATCTTTTTGATGCAACAATTGCAAGATATCGGAAAGTTCTATTAGGCTATGCAGGTTATATCCATTATGATTTAATTCCTGTTTCCCATTTTGGCTTCTATCGATAATCACTACAAAATCTTTAACCTTAATTCCTTCTTTTTCAAAAGCTTCTGCTGTTTCAATTTTACTAGCACCAGTTGTTATCAAATCATCTATCACCAAGCATCTATCACCTTTTTGGTATTTTCCAACCATAGTGCCACCTACTCCGTAGGCTTTTTCTTCTTTTCTTTTGTAAATTAGAGGTTTTTGCAGTTTATTTGCTACCAAAGTTGCTATAGGAAGTGCAGTATATGGAATTCCAGTAAGTACGTCAAAATCTATATTTTTAATCTTTTCTACCAGCAGCTGAGCAACTCCATCCAAAATATTAGGATAGCTGGTTACCTCACGTAGGTCTAAATAAAAAGGCGAAACTAATCCACTTTTCAGCGTGAACTCTCCAAATTTAATTGCACCGATTTTTTCCAGTTCAATAATAAATTTTTCCTTTGTCATCAAAATGCTCCTAATTAATATATTTTCCCGTTTACAATTGTGTTTGCAATAGTAATTTTACTTACCATTCCATCGAATGGGGAATATTTTGCCTTACTTTTGAAAAATGCTGCAATAACGGGCTGAGGTTCTCCGATATTGATAATCACTAAATTTGCTTTGTTTCCTTTTTCTATTGAGCCTACTTTCTTTAATTGGAAGATCTCAGCAGCATTTTTGCTAGTGAGTTTTTGAATTTTTTGGCAACTAATATCATATTCCCCAGCTTTGTTTAGAAGAACTGGCAGAGTTGTTTCCAAACCTGGGAAACCAGAAGGAGCTTTAGAATAGGGCTGATTTTTTTTATCAAGTTCATGTGGAGCGTGGTCGCTTCCAACTAGATCAATAACTCTATTTTTCACACCTTGCCACAAAGCTTGGTTGTCTTCTTTTGTACGCAAAGGTGGGTTCACTTTACCGAAATTTCCTACTAAACTCAATATTTCTTCATTCAAACAAAGATGATGAGGTGTAACTTCACAAAATATTTTCTCATTTTTATTCAAACTTAGATATTCAATTTCCTCTTTAGTGGAAATATGACACAGGTATAGCTTGTTGCCCACTTTTTTTGCTGTCTCCACAGCCAGCTTAGTTCCCTGCAAACTGCATTCTCTATTTCTTATTAAAGCATGATTTTGAATTGTTTGTTCAGAAAATTTCCATCTATCCAAACAACTTTGCAATTCGCTGTGTACCAAAACTACTAGATCATGTTGTGCAGCAAACTCGAAAATTTTAGTAAGGTGCTTTTCATCTTTTACTACTTCATTATTGCTAGATCCAGCTAAAAAAACCTTAATACCTCCTACATATTTTCGATAATATTTTAAAATAGCAGAAAGCTCAGGAAAATTATCTCCATTAGTTCCCAGATGCAACTTAAAATCTACTAGTGATTTCTTTTTTGCTTCTTTTAGTTTCAGGGCAAAATTTTCTTGGGAGTTAGTGGGAGGAAGAGAATTTGGCATATCAAATATAGTAGCAACTCCACCTTTTATAGCGGCCAGTGAAGCTGTTTGCCAATCTTCTTTATCTTTTTGTTGCAAACCTCGCGCATGCACATGCGGATCTATCATAGCAGGCAGTACCAGGTGATTATGTAGTTCAATAATATCATCAGCAGCTAACTCTTCCATACCAATATAGGAAATCTCATCATCTTCGATAAGTAGATTTGCCTTCTTGTCTACCAGAATGCCGTTTTTTAGAAGTGTTCTCAAAATTTTACCCTCTTTCCAGTTGCATCACGGTGATATTTACCAAATTCGGTTAATTTATCAACTAATTTTTTAGGTAAAACTGGTCCCTCTACGCAAAGCCTTATTCCCAGTGGATCCATAGTACAATTACCACAAATTCCAATAGCACATTTCATATATCTTTCAAATAAAAATTCAAATTCATAATTTTTTAAAAATCGGTACAACGCTTTCATCATCATTTCTGGGCCAGCAGCATAAACCATATCGATTTTTTGGGTTTTCAAACATTCTATTGCTAAATCTACCGAAGTACCACTTCTTCCCAAACATCCCGCTTGAGTAATATCTCGATATTCCAGTTCTAAATTGCGGAAACGATCGCAGAAAAGCAGGTCTTCTTTCTTTCTAGCTCCGTTTACCACAGTTACTGTAGCGCCATTTTTTAATATTTTTTTTGTTAGAAAATACAATGGAGGGGTGCCATAACCGCCACCTACTAATAAAACATTTTTTTGTGATATAAAAAAAGAGGAACCATAAGGCCCTCTTATCGACACATAATCACCCTGTTTTTTATTAAACAGGCGAGTGGTGAATTCGCCCACTTTCTTCACAGTTATGCAAAACTCCTGCGAATTACAATCGGCAATGGAAAATGGTTTTTCCCCACCTTCAAAATCGGTTAGCATTATAAACTGCCCCGGGGTTGCCTTCAACTGATGTTGAAAGACAAATGTTCTAACTGTAGCACTTTCCTCTAATATTCTTTCAATTTTCAAGGTGAATCTTTTCTCCATCTTCCCTCTTAGTTTTCCAATTTTTTCAATTTAGGTAATTGCTGCAGATTAGAAAAATCCATCTGCCGCATATATTCTTTTATTTCACTGTTTATTTTATCGAATACTTCAATACCTCGATAGTAAACAGCAGTTCCCACTCCAACCAAGTCTGCTCCAGCCATAAACATTTGCACGGCGTCATCACCGCTGGTAACTCCACCCATTCCTAAAATTGGAATATCTACAACAGAATAGGTTTGATAAATTAGTTTTAAAGCTATTGGCTTTATACAAGGGCCCGAAAGGCCACCGAATTTGTTAAAAAGAATGGGTTTGGCCATTTTGGTGTCAATTAGCATGCCTGGGCCGACTGTGTTTATCATACACAAAGCATCTGCACCACCTTTTTGGGCAGCTTGGGCAATAGGAACTATATCGTAAACATTGGGAGAAAGTTTGGCTATTACAGGTAGCTTTGCTACCATCTTTACAGCTTTCACGATTTTGTAAACCTGTTTATAAGAAGCAGCTAGTGGAATACCAAATTCATCGAAAACATTGGGACAAGAAAGATTGAGTTCCAAAAAATCTGCCTTGGAACTGTTAACATATTCAGTTAATTTAACAAAATCATTACTATTAGTAGCAAAAACGCTCACGATAACACTGTTACCGGAGCGCTTTTTAAAATCATCAACTTCATGCAAACCCTCGACAATGCCGGGATTGCACAATCCCATGCAATTTAAAATCCCACCTTCGAATTCTGCTACCACTGGACCTTTGTGTCCTGTTCTGGGTTTTAGCGTTAAAGATTTGCTGGTGATAAGGCCGGCACCATTTTTTCTGGAAATCTGCATGCCAGAAAAAGACATACCCATAACTCCTGCCGGAAGTACCAGCGGGCTTATAAGTTCTTTTCCCAGGAATTCTACTTTTAAACTTTGCATCTAAGGCTTTCTTGCTTTTTAGGAGTCTATTTAATTTCTCTTTACCATGAATTGCTAAACTAAAAAAAATTATCGATGCTAACGGTCAACTATTAAATAAAAAAAAGGCAGAATTCTCTGCCCTTATAAAAATCCAGCTTTTCTAACTAATTCATCTACCTTATCACGATATTCCCAGGTAAAATCTTCTAATTCTCTTCCGAAATGACCATATACAGAAGTTTTCTTATAAATAGGACGTTTTAAATCTAAATAGGAAATAATTTCACCTGGTCTTAACGGAAAAATATCTCGAACCAATGTATTCAACTTTTCGTCTTCGAGCTTTCCTGTGCCAAAAGTACGCACCAGAACCGAAACAGGCTCGGCCACACCGATAGCATAAGCAAGTTGAACTTCACATTCTTTGGCTAATTTGGCTGCTACAATATTTTTGGCTATATAGCGTGCCATGTAAGAAGCACTTCTATCCACCTTGGAAGGATCTTTACCAGAAAAAGCACCACCTCCATGACTGCCTTTGCCACCGTAAGTATCTACTATTATCTTACGTCCGGTAAGTCCACAATCGGCATGAGGCCCTCCCAAAACAAATCGGCCTGTGGGATTTACAAAATACTTGGTATGCTCATTCAAGAACTGCTTAGGAGCTACTGGGCGTATCACATTTTCTATAACATCTTTACGAATTTGTTCTTGTGAAATATCTGGATCGTGCTGGGTTGAAACTACTACAGCATTTAAATATTTGGGAACTTTCTTCAAATACTCTACTGTAACCTGGGTTTTTCCATCTGGTCGCAGGTAATCTAAAACTTTTTCTTTACGGATTTTTGCTAACTGTTGTGACAATTTATGTGCCAAAGATATCGTTAAAGGCATTAATTCCTTGGTTTCATCACAAGCATAGCCGAACATCATGCCTTGATCTCCTGCACCTTGCTTATGGGAATCGGTTTCATCAACTCCCATTGCTATATCAGCAGACTGTCTATCGATGGTGGTTAGTACTGCGCCAGTGTGATAATCCATTCCATATTCAGCATTGGTGTAACCAATATTCTTTACCGTCTTACGCACAATATCGGGAATCTCTACATAACACTCTGTGGTGATTTCTCCACCAACCAAAACCATGCCGGTGGTTACAAATGTTTCGCAAGCCACACGCGCCTGTTTGTCTTTTGCCAAAATGGCATCTAAAATACTATCGGAAATTTGATCAGCTACCTTGTCTGGATGACCCTCTGTTACCGATTCCGAAGTAAACAAATATCTACCGTTTAACATAAGTCCTTCCTTTAATTAATTCTTTTGCTTTTCCCTATGTTAGGAATATCTTAGCTCTTTTCTTCTTTCCAA
>JAXHUB010000171.1:0-2137 GCA_034189845.1 Candidatus Cloacimonadota bacterium
CTTATACAAAAAAAGCAAAGCAAAGAATGGTACGGGAAACTTTGCTCGTTTGGAAAAAATTTGTCTTTAACTCCGAAATAATTTCGAAAGTAGATGCTCGTTTTGCCTTCCCAAAAAAAATAATCTTAGATTAAACACCATCATTAAAAGAACTAGTAAAGTTACTTGAGAGCATATAATAATAAAAACTTGACATAAGCGATAAGAGATTGCTACTTAACAAACTAGCTAACTTAGCTAAAAATATAGGTTTATGGGTAACAGTTTTGTAACTGACTGGAAATTAATAAGTTATCACTTTGGGAGTAATTATGTTCAAGTTTATAAGAAAAAGAGACGACAAGATAGTACCTTTTGAAGCTACGAAAATATCAGCGGCAATTGCTAAAGCTGGTAAGGCTACTGGTGAATTTGAAGAAAATAAAGCAAAAAAATTAACAATTACCGTTTTGAACCTGGTGCAGCAGATAGTTAAGGATAATGTGCCTACGGTGGAGCAAATACAAGATTGTGTGGAAGAGGTACTTATCTCTTCTCCTTACAAAAAAACAGCTAAAGCTTACATTATTTATCGTGACCAACATGCTAAGATCCGCGAGATAGTATCTAATGCCGAGATCAATCTAATAGATAAATATTTGGAAAAGTTGGATTGGCAGGTGAAGGAAAATAGTAATATGTCTTACTCACTGCAAGGTTTGAACAATTATATTGCGTCCGAAGTAAGCAAAATATATTGGTTAAATAAAATTTATCCGCCAGAGATAAAGCAATTACATAGCGATGGCGATCTTCATATTCACGATTTGGGGCAGATATCTGTTTATTGTGTAGGCTGGGATCTAAAAGATCTTTTGATGATAGGGTTTAAGGGTGCTGTAGGAAAGATCGAGAGTTCGCCAGCGAAACATTTTCGAGCTGCTCTGGGCCAAATCGTGAATTTCTTTTACACACTGCAGGGAGAAGCTGCCGGAGCTCAGGCTTTTTCCAACTTCGACACTCTTTTAGCACCATTTATCTGTTACGACAACTTAACATATTCTGAAGTAAAGCAAGCTATGCAAGAATTTATCTTCAACGTTAATGTACCTACCAGAGTAGGATTTCAAACGCCTTTTACAAATGTTACTATGGATTTGGTAGTACCAGAAACCTACAAAGACCATCCAGTTATTATAGGCGGAGAACTACAGAAAGAGACCTATAGCGAATTTCAAGAAGAGATGAACTTTTTGAATAAGGCATTTTTAGAGGTGATGAGCGAAGGTGATGCCAAAGGTCGTGTATTTACCTTTCCTATCCCTACCTACAATATTACACGCAATTTCGATTGGAACAACCCCACTTTGGAATATTTGTGGGAATCGACAGCAAAATATGGGATACCGTATTTTTCCAATTTCATAAATTCCGATATGAACCCCAATGATGCACGTTCTATGTGCTGCCGTTTGCGCCTGGATACAAGAAAATTGGAAGCACGAGGTGGTGGATTGTTCGGTGCTAATCCACTGACAGGTTCTATCGGGGTGGTTACTATAAATATGCCACGCTTGGCTTTTACTTCCAAAAATATGACTGAATTTTTCCAAGATCTTGCTATTTTGATGGAACAAGCAAAAAACAGTTTAGAAATAAAACGAAAAATTTTGGAAAAACTTACTGATAATAATCTATATCCCTACACCAAATATTATTTACGAGATATAAAAAAACGTTTCAACCAATATTGGAAAAACCATTTTTCAACGATCGGACTTATTGGAGTTAATGAAGCTAGTTTAAATTTGATAGGCGAAAATTTAGGTACGGAAATGGGCCAACAATTTGCTGTGAAAATAATGGATTTTATGCGCGAGAAATTAATAGATTTCCAAGAGGAAACGGGTAATAATTATAATTTGGAAGCTACTCCAGCCGAAGGAACCACATACCGTTTGGCTCGCTTAGATAAAGCTAAATATCCAGTAATAATAGTTGCAAATGAAGAAGAATACCAAAACGGGGCTGAACCATTTTATACGAATTCTACTCAATTGCCCGTGAATTTCTCGGACGATATTTTTGAAACTTTGGAATTACAAGATGAAATCCAAACTAAATATACCGGTGGTACAGTTTTACATTTATATGCAGG
>JAXHUB010000172.1:0-4630 GCA_034189845.1 Candidatus Cloacimonadota bacterium
CTAGTATTCATAGCTTGCATTTCTATTTGGAATTAGTTCAAAAAGCCAGAAATGCCATATTGACAAATTCATTCAGTAAATTTATCAATGATTTTGGTAAAAATTTAGATAAAACATTGGAATGAAATTATATGAAAAAAATTAGCATTTTTCTTGTTATTTTGCTTTTTGTATCTGCCTCGGCTCAAGAGAAAAAACCGCTTAAGGCAGCCGCATTATCTGTTTTTATTCCTGGCGGTGGCCAATATTATAACGAAAAAAAAATCAAGTCTGCAGTTGTTTGTGGAACAGAATTATTCTTTATAGGCCTTACCTACTATCAACATTACAAATCGGAAGATTACTATGATAAATATGAAAAAACATTAGATGAAAAATACTATAACAAGTATCTTGATTATTATTATAAGAAACAGAATACTGCCTGGTGGTTAGGTGCTTCAATTTTCCTCTCAGCATTAGATTCCTATGTAGATGCACATCTCTTTGATTTTGAAGAAAAGAAAAGGAAAATCCATTTAAAATTTGAACCAGAAATGTTAGGAATTAGTATTAGATTCTAAAAAACTTATTGACTAATAAAACAGATAAAGCATTTTATTTGTATTCGGATGAGAAGAGGATGAATAGAAGACGGAGGCAGAATTAGATTATGGAAAAAGAAATTGAATCTTACTATGATGCAGATTTAGAGAATTTAACAATTTCTCGTTTTGAAAAGAAATTCCCCTTAGCCGACTTGAGCTTCTTTCTAAACTTTTTAATAGCGTATATTTTGGCGTTCATCAGCTTGTATCCCAAGTATGGACTAAGTTTAGTTGCCTTTAGTCCTCTTTTGGTTGTTGCTGCCGCCTGGTTCTGGGGCATAAAAGGTGGAATTCTTACGGGACTGCTTAGTTTTCCTATCTACACTTTCCTTAGTTATGTAGTAGGAATAGAAAATTGGAATCACAATTTTTGGTTTGCCGGTTTTGTCGCTATGGTTTCATCCACACTTTTAGGAGCCTGGGTTGGCTTGATTTGTGATATGGGAGAAAAACTGAAACACAAAACTTTAGCAGAAATATCAGCTCGAAAAGAACTGGAGAAAACAAACAAAGAATTGTTCGAGCTAAAAAATCAGTTGGAAAACAGAGTTGATAAAGCTTTGCAGCAAATCCGAGAAAAAGATCATCTAATGATTCAGCAATCACGCCAAGCAGCTATGGGAGAGATGATAAGCAACATTGCCCACCAATGGCGTCAACCATTAACGGCAGTTGGAGCAATAATTCAAAGCTTTGAAGATGCTTATGAGGATAATGAGCTGACACCACAGTACTTAGAAGACAAGATTGAAATGGTGATGGATATCCTGCAGCATATGTCTCAGACTATCGATGATTTTCGTAATTTTTTTAAACCAAATAAAATTGAAGAGGAATTTGATATTTCTCAGAATATTCGTAATACAGTTAAACTCATAAGTAGTAATTTCAAACACAATCAGATAAATTTAAAATTAAAGCTGTTAGATGACTGTATGGTTAAAGGTTTTCCGAACGAATTTTCTCAGGTTATTCTTATAATTCTTAATAACGCCAAGGATGTACTTTTACACAATAAAATAAAAAATCCACAAGTTATTGTAGAACAAAAGAAAAAAGAAAATCAGAATATTATTTATCTCCGCGATAATGGAGGCGGAATTAAACTAGATAATATTTATAATATTTTTGAACCATATTATACAACCAAAGAACCAGGAAAAGGCAGCGGTTTAGGATTATATATGAGCAAGATGATAATAGAAAAAAATATGGGTGGCAGCTTGGATGTTCGCAACAGCAAAGATGGCGCCGAATTCATCATTACTTTATAATTCCAAACATTTTAATATTGACTAAGTTCACCAATAATTTTCTTTATTAAAAAATTAATCAGACAGGTGAAATATGAAAAAAGGATATGTTATAGCTATCGATGGACCTGCAGCTTCCGGAAAAAGTACAACAGCAAAACTGTTGGCGGAAAAATTGAAATATGTTTACATCGATAGTGGCGCAATGTACAGAGCTTGTGCATTGGCGGCGTTGAACCATAAAATAGCTCCAGCGGAGCAAGATAAGATCAGAAATTTAATGGATAATATTAGAGTGCAAATTAAATACCATCGTAAAGGCAACAAGATTTTATTAAATGGAAAAGATGTAACTAAACGTATTCGAAAAGCAGATATCACAAAATTATCCTCAGAAATAGCTGTAATAGACGTTGTAAGGGAAAAGATGGTAGACTTACAGCGTGAGATTGGAAAAGATGGAGCTGTAATAATGGATGGTAGAGATATAGGCACGGTAGTTTTTCCCGATGCCGATTTCAAGTTTTTTATGGTAGCAGATGTGAAGACACGTGCGCTAAGACGCTGGAAAGAAGCTAAAAAAAAGGGAGAAGACATAAGCCTGAAAGATATCGAAAAAGAATTGATTTGGCGTGATAAAAACGACACCAACAGAAAAATCTCGCCACTAACAAAAGCTAACGACGCAATCGAGATAGATACCAGTGATATGTCTATTCCTGAACAAGTAGATTTCCTTTATAAAATTATAAATCAGGGAAAATGAGTTTATTATATAAAATTGTTGTAGTTAAAACGCGCTTATTCCGAAAAGTATTAGGTGGTAAAGTTATTTATAAAAACAGATTAAAAAATGCTGTTGACTGTATAATTGCCGCAAATCATGTTTCCTACCTCGACCCGCTACTAATTGGCTCTCTCTTTGATTATGAAATTAGTTATCTGGCAAAAGCAGAGCTTTTTAAATTCAAACCATTTGGGAAAATTTTAAAAAGTTTGAACACAATCCCAATAAAAAGAGGCAGAATCGATATAAAAGCACTAAAAAAAGCACAAGATATTCTATCGAGTGGCAAAGCTCTACTTATTTTCCCAGAAGGCAGTCGCAGTTCGTTCTCTGCCAAACCAGGAATTGGAAAAATAGCTGTTCAAACTAAAAAAAATATACTACCGATATATGTTCATAATTCAAATAAATTTCTGTCTTGTCTATTCAGAAAAAAAAGGTTGCAATTTGTAATCGGAGAAAAAATCAATATAGATAATTTTATTGAATTTGGCGATAACAAGGAAAATTACCGCCGGGTAGCAAAATATATCTTAGAAAAAATTAATGGATTAAAAAATGAATGTGAGAATAGCTAAAAACTCCGGATTTTGTTTCGGTGTGAAGCGCGCTATAAAGATAGCTTTGGCTACTGGGAAAAAATATAGTAATGTAATAACCTTAGGGCCTATTATTCATAATCCACAAATGGTTGAAAAACTTCGTAAAAATGGTATCGATTATGTGGAAAATATAGCAGAAATTAAAAGAAGACCTACGATTATACGGTCGCATGGAGTTACAAAAGATATTTTAGGAAAATTGAAAGAAAAAAATATCGAGATTATTGATGCCACCTGCCCCTATGTTTCCAAAACACATAATTATGCAAAAGAACTAAATGAAAAAGGGTATCAGATTATTATTATGGGAGATAAAAACCACCCGGAAGTAATAGCTTTACGCTCTTATGTAGAAGGAGAAGCGATAATTGCTTCTCATCCCAGTGAGTTACCCGCGAAAAAATTTTCTAAAGTGGCAATAATTTCCCAAACTACTCGCAATGTTGAAGATCTGCAGAAAATGGTTTCTTACTTGATTCCCAAAAGTGCTGAATTACTTGTTGTTAATACCATTTGCAACGCTACCATTATTAGACAAAAGTCAACATTGAAACTTGCAAAAAAGAGTGATTTGATGATCGTAATAGGTGGAAAAAATAGTTCAAACACAAAAATGCTTGCCAAAATTAGTGCGAATTTTATAGAGACGTACCATATTGAGATGGAAGATGAACTCAATGAAAAATGGTTTAAAAATAAATCTGAAATAGGTATTACAGCAGGTGCTTCCACACCAGATTGGGTGATTTTAGGTGTGTATAATAAAATATTAAAATATCTGGGTAAAAAGAAACAACAGGTAGATAAAATTGAAAAAATACCCGGATTTAAGGAGGAAGAAAGTGATGTTTAACGGTCAAAATGAAGACAAAGAAGTAAAGAAAGATATCGAAGCTATGGAAGAAGAAAAAACAGAGAAATCTGAAACAAAGCAAGCTGTAGAAAAACCAGAAAAAGAGAACAAACCAGAAATAGCAGAAAAAGAACCTGAAACCGCCAGTAACCAAACTGAGGAGAATAAACCTGAAACAAAAAAGCCCTCAGAAAAGAAAAAAGAAAATGACATGATGAGCTTAATGGATGAATATTTTGATAAATTTAAAGCTAGGGAAATTGTAGAAGGACAGGTGGTAAATGTTGACGAACGTGAAATCTTAGTTGATATTGGATATAAATCTGAAAGTGCTATTTCTACCAGAGAATTTTCTCCTGATACTATACCAGAGCTAGGCGAAAAAATTAAAGTTTACATTGAATCTGTAGAAGATGGTTCAGGACGACTAAAACTTTCCAAAAAGAAAGCTGATTTCTATTTGAATATAAATATTCTTAAAGAAAAAATGAAAAACAATGAGACTGTGGAAGGTGTTTTGAAAAGAAGAGTTAAAGGCGGAATGATTG
>JAXHUB010000173.1:0-8085 GCA_034189845.1 Candidatus Cloacimonadota bacterium
TAGATGAGCTAATGGGTGTTACTTCCAATTTAGATCTGCAGATTATTGAAAAAGGTAAAAAAGTGGAGCTAAGAGCAGGCGGATTGAGTAAAGAACATGCTTGCTTGCGATGGCTTACCTCTACCAGATGGGACTTTGTTTTGGTAATTTCAGATGGATTAGTTGGTGAGCGCTTGTTTGAGCATTTCCCTAAAAATGTATATTCCATAACAGTAGGAAAAGCTGATAATAGAACGGATTATTATGTTAAAACTCAAAAAAAAATGCGAGAATTTTTGGAAAAATTAGCAAATAAGAAGGAAAATAAATGAAGGTAAACAACATACAAGAGTTTTATGACCTTATGTTTAAAACCAGGGATATAAAACGAGAAATTTTAAAAAAATATATCCAGGGAAAGCCAATTTCAAAAAGCAAAATAGATAGTCTGAAAGAAACAACCGAAATTTTACAACAGATACCGCAAGAGAATAGCAAGTTTGTTCTAAAATATGCTGAGAATAAAAAAGTTTTCATTAATTTAGATTATGAAATAGGTGAATTGGAAAAAGATTTTTATTTTTTGAATTCCAATATGGAAGATTTTTTAAAATACTTAGAAAAGCTTAATCACAATTTTAAACAAGATATTCAAAAAGGGAAACATTTTTTGGCAAATAAAAACATAGATAATTTTATCTCCGACCGAGATGGTACTGTTAATAATTACTGTGGACGGTATAACTCCTCTATTCAATCAATTTACAATGCCTATTTTTTAATTAGCTTGGCAAAATTGATAAAAAAACCGATTATACTTACCTCGGCACCATTGGAAAATATTGGGTTTTTAGATATTAACATAATGCCTGAAAATTTCTACATAATAGCAGGCTCCAAAGGACGTGAATTTACCTGGAACAACCAACGGTACAATATGAAAATCGATAGCAAAATGCAGCAGTTCTTAAGAAAGTTAAATGAAAGATTGCAAAGTTTGGTAAAAGAACCGCAGTATGAAATCTTTGCTCTCATTGGTTCGGGACTTCAGTTCAAATTCGGCCAGACCACTATTGCTAGGCAGGATATTTACAACTCAATCCCCAAACAAAATTCGCAGGCGTTTTTAACAAAAGTTACGGAAATTGTTAGAGAGATCGATCCTGATATGAAAATTTTCACTATAGAAGATACTGGTAAAGATATAGAGATAATTTTGAATAAACAGGATGGTAAATCATTCTCGGAATTCGATAAAGGTGATGGCGTAAAATTCATTTCACAGCAAATGAAGATAAACCTTGAAAATTCTCAAAATTTAATTTGTGGCGATACTTCTTCCGATATAGCTATGGTTGATTATGCTTCCAAAATGCATAATTATAATTATACCATATTTGTTACTCAAAATAGAGAATTGAAAAAAAATATTGAAAAAATTAATTCAAAAAACTTATTCGTTAGTTCTCCTGATGCGCTTGTAACAATTTTATATGAATATTCCAAGAAAGGAGTAAATAGAAAATGAATTTTAAAGGAGCAATTTTTGACCTTGATGGAGTAATAACCAAAACTGCTAAACAGCATTTTAAGGCTTGGAAAAGAACATTTGAAGATTTTTTACGGGAAAATAATAGAGAACCTAAGTTTGATTATAAAAAGGATTACATACCCTATGTAGATGGAAAACCACGTTATCAGGGAGTACGTTCATTCCTTGAATCTCGCGATATTACACTTCCTTTTGGAACACCCTTGGACAAACCGGGGTACAAAACTATTTGTGCGGTTGGAAATAGGAAAAATGAGCTTTTCCGAAAAATTATTTTAGAAGATGGGGTAGATGTTTATGAATCAACTGTAGATTTCGTGAGAAAATTAAAAGAGAATAACATTAAGGTAGGAGTTGCTTCTTCTAGCAAAAACTGTAGCTATGTATTGGAAAAAGCTGGATTGCTTGAACTTTTTGGAACTGTCGTGAATGGATTGGTTTCCAAAGAATTGGGTTTAAGTGGAAAACCTGATCCCGATATCTTTATCTTGGCTGCCGAAAATATTGGTCTTTCTCCTTATGAGTGTTTGATGGTTGAAGACGCGATTTCGGGAGTAAAGGCCGGGAAGAACGGCAATTTTGGTTTGGTGGTTGGCATCAACAGAGAAGTAGCAGCAGAAAAACTAAAAGAAGAAGGCGCAGATATTGTTATTGGTGATATGAGCGAATTAAATTTGCAAACTGTGGAAGAATGGTTTAAAATAGGTTTAGAAAAAGATAGCTGGCAGCTGGAATATAGAAAATTCGAACCTGAAAAAGAAAAACTACGCGAATCTCTTACTACAGTTGGGAATGGATATTTTGGCACGCGCGGCTGTTTTGCGTGCAATCGCGCTGATGAAGTTATTCATTATCCGGGCACCTATATTGCAGGACTTTATAACAAACTAGCAACTAAGGTCTACCGCAGAAAAATTATTAATAACGATTTTGTAAACTGTCCTAACTGGCTGCTTGTAAAAATCAAAATAGGTCAAGATAAAGAATTTATCGATCCCTTGAAACAAAAAATCATAAGCTATAATCATAAACTTAACATGAAAGATGGTATTGTTACTCGTCATCTGATATTTGAAGACCAACAAAATAGAAAGACGAAAATAGAAACTTGCCGCTTTGCAGCTATGAGTGAACCTCATTACGGAGCCTTAGAATTCAACATAACTCCATTAAATTATTCAGAAAAAATTTTCCTACATTCTTCTTTAGACGGAGATGTCATAAACTTTGGAGTGCCTCGCTACCGGGAGTTGAATTCACAACATCTGGCACCTATAACGGTTGGTAAGGATTATGGTAAAATTTATCTAAAAACCAAAACTGTTACCTCGGAAATAAAAATTTTTATGGAAGCCCAGCACGAGCTATATTGGGATAATAAAAAACTCTCAGCCGAAAATAAGTTGGAAACTAGCTCTGGGGTGGTTACCGATGTTTATAAAATTGAAGCTGTGAAAGGAAGCAATTATAGACTAAAAAAATTAGTAGGGATTTTTACTTCTCTGGATCAAGAAATAGATGATTTACCAGAAACTTTCAATAAATCTATTGTTAAAAAACTGGATTTCGAAAAAATAAAAAAAGAGCATATAAAAAAATGGCACTATCTCTGGAAACATTCTGATTATAATATAAAGGGTGATCGTTTTATACAAAAAGCTGTTCGACTGCATATCTATCATCTATACACTACAGCAAACTTAAACAATCAAAAAATTGATGCTGGCATGCCAGCTCGTGGTTTACATGGAGAAGCATACCGGGGACATATTTTTTGGGATGAATTATTCATTTATCCTTTCTACAACATTCATTTTCCCCAAATAACAAGAGCACTTTTAATGTATCGTTATAGAAGGCTAGATGCAGCTCGACAATATGCAAAACAAAATGGTTATAAGGGGGCAATGTATCCTTGGCAAACTGCCGATGATGGTAAAGAAGAAACCCAAGAAGTGCATTATAACCCTATGTCGGGAACCTGGGGTCCAGATTATAGCAGAAGACAAAGACATGTCTCGTTAGCAGTAGCATACAATATTTGGGAATATTTCTACCTGACAAATGATTTGGAATTTCTAGTTTACTACGGTTTGGAAATGATGCTGGAAATTGCCCGATTTTGGGCTAGCATTGCTTACTATGATGAAAAAGATGGTAGATATCACATTGAAGGTGTAATGGGACCTGATGAATTCCATGAAAAATATCCTACAGCAAAAAAAGGTGGTTTGAAAGATAATGCTTACACAAACATTATGGTAAGCTGGTTGCTTCACAAAATTATTGAAACTTACCAATATCGTTCCGATGAAGTAAAAAAAGCAATAGCAGCAAGAATTGGTCTTAAAAATTCCGAAATTAAAAAATGGCAAGATATCGTAAAGAAGATGAAAGTTGTTTTTAACAACGATATTATAGTTCAATTCGACGGTTATATGGGTTTAAAGGAGCTTGACTGGCAGAGCTATAAGCAAAAATACGATGATATCAGACGTATGGATCGAATTCTAAAAGCTGAAGGTGATACACCAGATAGATACAAGGTTGCAAAACAAGCAGATGTATTGATGATTTTTTACATACTATCACCCGATCAGGTTAAACATATTTTAGAATATATGGATTACCAGGTAAAACCAGCTGAAGAACTTCTGAAAAAAAACTATGAATACTACGAAAAACGAACCAGCCATGGTTCTACACTTAGCTATGTGGTACATGCTGCTATTCTTACTTATTTGAAAGAGCACAGACAGCAAATGTGGCAATGGTTTCAGAAGGCTATGCAAAGTGATATTTACGATACCCAGGGTGGTACTACTCAAGAAGGAATTCATACTGGTGTTATGGCTGGTTCACTTGATATCATATTCAAAAGTTTTGCCGGTATCAATATCTTCAAGGATCATTTGCACATCGAACCATTTTTACCAGCTCATTGGCAGGAATTAAAATTTAAAATGTTTTATAAAGGAAATTGGATAACTTTCAAAATAACTCACCAAGAAATTCATATTAAAATAAATAAAAAGAAAGAGGCAAAAAATATTTATTTCGAAATTGAAGGTGAAAAATATGATCTGCAGCAGGGTAAAACTTTAAAGATACCTTACCAAAATTCCTATTACAAATAATTTATTTATGAATTTGACAAAAACATGAATGATTGGTTCTTTAACAAAGATTTTTAAGGAGGGAAAAGATGAAGAAACTACACATTTCGAAAAAAAATAAGGTGATAGCAGGGGTTTGCGGAGGTTTAGCAGAATCTCTGGGTATCAATGCCAATATAGTGCGTGCCATATTTGGTCTGTCATTATTTTTTGGTGGTTCTGGGTTGTTTGTATATATTTTGCTTTTAATTATACTCCCTAAAGACGAAAATTACGAGGAAAAAGAGATTATCGATGTAGAAAGTGAAACAAAATCTGGCAAGATCTATCGCAGCTGGGATAACAAAATGATTGCCGGTGTTTGTGCAGGAATAGCAGATTATCTAAAATGGGATGTTAGCTTAGTTAGAATTATTTTTGTTATTTTAGCTTTAAGCGGCGGAATTGGAGCAATCTTGTACATAATTTTCTGGTTTCTTTTCCCAATGAAAGGAGAAGAGATTGAAGAAGAAGAGTAATGTCTATTTCGTCTCCTCTCGCATTTTAAATAAAAAAGGTTTATTGCAAAAATTTTCAGAGCTATTGGAATATCTCAAATTAGATTTTATCGAACAAGATGATAGTGTGCTTATAAAAACTCATTTTGGGGAAGAGGGTAACACTACTTTCATTTCACCAATATTTTTAAGAAAACTAAGTGATTTTATTAAAAAAAAAAACGCTCATCCCTTTGTGGGCGATACCAATACTTTATATAGTGGCGATAGAAAACAAGGGGTAACTCATCTGGAGTTGGCTCTTCGCCACGGTTTTTCTTATGCAACCCTCAATGCTCCCTTGGTGATATTAGATGGTATCAAGAGCCGCCATTTCAAAGAAATTAAAATAGAAGGGAAGCATTTTGATTCGGTTCAACTTGCTGGTGATTACTTTGCTTCTGATGCGGCAGTGGTGGTTTCTCATGTAAAAGGACACGTACTAACAGCAATGGGCGCTGCTATAAAAAACCTTTCTATGGGTTTAGGCACCAGAACTCAGAAACAACGTATGCATGGCGATATAAAACCGCAGATCGACCATGAAAAATGCATTTTGTGCCAAAACTGTGTGCGGGTTTGCCCAGAAAATGCTATATCGGTTGTGAATAATAAAATTAAAATTGATTTGGAAAAGTGTATTGGTTGTGCCGAATGCATTACTATGTGCCCTACTAATGCCTTGAAAATTTTATGGAATGAAAAACCGCAAAACACAGCTGAAAAAATGTCTGAAACAGCTTATGCAGCAGTTAGGCAAAAAAAAGGAAAGATCTATTTTTTCAATTTTCTTACAAATATAACTCCCGATTGTGATTGTTTAGGGTGGTCAGATAATTCTTTAGTTAATGATATTGGTCTTTTAGCTTCCCAGGATCCTTTGGCAATTGATAGAGCCAGCTTGAATTTGGTAAATCAGCAAAAAGCACTACCAAATTCCAAAGCGGAAAAACAAAACAGCAAAATTTTGGGAAGAAAAGATCTGGATCTGGATGATATGTTTGAATACTGTGAGTGTATTGGATTAGGGAACAGAGAATACGAATTGATAGATCTGGGATGGTAAATGGCCATATTAGCAACTTTGTGTTACTTGAAAAAAGAGAACCAGACCCTAATGCTTTATCGTAACAAAAAAAAAGATGATATCCACGAGGGTAAATATAACGGATTAGGTGGTAAATTGAAAGCTGGAGAAACTCCCGAAGAGTGCGCTAAACGTGAGATTTGGGAAGAATCTGGTTTGAATGCTGAAAAACTACTTTTAAAAGGAATTATCACTTTCCCCAAATTCGATGGGAAAAACGATTGGTATGTATTTGTGTATTTGGTTCCCAAGTTTAACGGAACAATTATTGATTCTCCCGAAGGTAGGTTGGAATGGGTAGAAGATTCCAATCTTAATGACATTAGGCTATGGGAAGGTGATTATATTTTTATGCCCTGGCTACATAATGACTGCTTTTTTTCCGCAAAATTTACTTACAAAGAAGGTAAATTAAAGTCGCATAGAGTTGAATTCTATTAATGAAAAAAGCAATTTTGTGGTTCTTTTTGGCATATGCGCTCAATCTCACTGCATATAATTTCTATTCTCCAGCTATTAGATTAGAGAAAGTAAACAGCTCTAATACAAAGGTTGAATTACAACACCAAAATCTTATAGTTAATTCCGAAAAAATTATAAAAGATAGTACAAGCTTAAATAAACCGCAAGATTATGAAATCGACTATTCCAGTGGAACTATCAATTTCCACCAAGATTACGGTTTTGTACTAGTTGAATATGCAATTTATCCGGAAAAATTATTACGAGAATTTTCCTCTTTCACAGTTCAGACTCTTGCAGATTCAGAAAAGGTGCAGCTAAAAAGACCTGTGTTTTCACAAGTTTACGATGATACGCAGCTAAATGTTTCTGGAAGCAAAACTTTTAAGGTTTCGGTTGCAAATAATGAAGATTTCGCCTTAGACCAATCACTTTTTCTAAAAATAGATGGAAAGTTAGGGAATAATCTCTTTATCACTGCACAACTTACCGACAGCCAATCTCCGATTACACCAGAAGGAGATAGCAGGGAATTAAGTAATTTAGATAAAGTATTTTTGAAATTATACGGAAAAAACTACGATATCTCTTTTGGTGATTTAGAAGCCAGTTTTAATCAAACTCGATTTATTAATTATCAAACTAAATTTGAAGGATTAAAAGCTTCTTGGACTGGTAAAAATGAGATTATGGGAGCTTTAGCTATTTCCAAAGGAAAACAAGCTACAGATACTTTTTCTGGAACGGAAGGAAAGCAAGGACCATATTATCTATCGGTGAATAATATAAGTGGAGTACAAGTAGTATCAGGCTCGGAAACTGTGTATTTGAACGGAAATAAATTGAGTCGCGGAAGTAGTTATACTATCGATTATTCAGAAGGAAGTGTTACTTTCACAAATGAAAATTTTATTGATTCCAATTCCTTTATTCAAGTGGATTTCCAATATTCCGATGAAGAATATAACCAAAATATGTATCTTGCTTCTTCTAAGGTAGATTTTTCCAGTTTAGCATTTTTGGAAAATTTGCAGATGAAAACTTTTATGATAATACAAAATGATGATAAAGATAATCCTCTACAGCAAACATTTAGCGAAAGCGATAAACAGGCGTTAGCAGAAGCCGGAGATTCAGAAGCATGGGTAAGTGGAGTTACCCAAGTGGAAGTAGGAGAAGGGTTGTATATAAAAGTGGAAGAAGGCGATTTGGAATATTACGAATATGTTGGTAGCCAAGCGAATGGAGAATATATAATTCACTTTACCTACGTGGGGAGTGGCGGTGATTATGAAGTTGCGGAAGAAGGCTATTATATTTTTGTGGGAGATGGACAGGGTAGCTATTCACCTA
>JAXHUB010000174.1:0-3664 GCA_034189845.1 Candidatus Cloacimonadota bacterium
GGAAACCGGGCCGGTATATTTTCCAAAATGGAAAATTCGTTTTTGAAGAAGGATCATTCAATCAATATAGAAGTTATTTGCTTAGAGTAGAGCATATGACAAAAATTCTACGAGAAAAAGGAGTAGATTAATGAAAATAGATGTATCGATCGGCGAGGTAGTAGATAAGGTAACAATTTTAGAGATTAAACTAGAAAAATTTAAAGATGAAGCAAAAAAAGCAAATGTAAAGAAGGAATATGAAATATTAAAAAAAGAAATGGAGAAAGAAGGCATAACCAATGAATCTGACAAATTTAAACGACTAAAAAAAGTAAATCTTAAGCTTTGGGATATTGAAGATAGTATTAGAATACAAGAAGCTCATAAAAAATTTGGTGAAAAATTTATCAATTTGGCGCGTAGTGTTTATTTCGAGAATGATATACGTGCTACTATAAAAAAGGAAATAAACCTGAAATATGGATCAGAACTGATCGAAGAAAAGGAATATGTGGATTATTCAGCACAGAAATAATATGGGAAGAAGAAAAATTATTACAAAAAATGAATTAGAAAGAATTAGGAAAATATTAATTATCCAATACAAACCGTTTGGCGATATTCTTCTGAATACAGGTTATTTGCCAGTCCTTCGAGAAAAGTTTCCTCAAGCTCAAATAGATTTTCTTATTCAAAAACCTTACAAAACTATACTTGAAGATAATCCCAATATCGATAATCTGATCTTAATGAAAAAAAAGAAAAAGGAAGGGTTTTATCATCTTAGCTACTTTTGGGAACGGATTCGCATTATACAATTTGTTAAATCTACAAAATATGATGTAATAATTGACCAATTTAGAAATCCGGGTTCTGCTATAATCTCTTTGTTTAGCGGAGCAAAATACCGAATAGGTTGGAAAAATAAACGGTGGGAATGGGTTTACAACTATAAAGTGGAAAGAGACAATTTACGATATTATTCACGTGCAAAATTTGATTTATTAAATCCCCTTGGTATAAAAGAAAAACCCCATAATACTTATTATAAAGTAAAAAATAGCTCACAAAAGAAGATTGATAATTGGTTAAATGAAAATGGTCTTCTAAAAAAGAAGATAATTGTTTTCTCACCTGGGACACCAGTTTTGGCTAAGCAATGGGATTTGGATAATTATGCAAAACTTGGTGATATGTTATTGGAAAATAATGATAAGGAACTTGTTCTTTTATGGGGACCAGGAGAAAGAAAAGATGTTGAACATATTTATGAAAGAATGAGTAAAAAACCCATAATAGCTCTTCCTACAACTTTTAATGAAGCAGCTGCATTAATCAAAAGAACCTACGTTTATATTTCAAATGATGGCGGGATCAATCATCTAGCAGTTGCTATGGGTACACCAACCATAACGATTTTTGGTCCAAAAACAAATCCTAAAAAATGGGTAGCCTGGCACAAACCAATACATAAATATGTAAGGAATTGGGATTTTAAAAAATCGGATTACAGAAGAACAAGGGATAAAACATTTCAAATTACACCCCAAATGGTTTATGAAAAGTTTCTGGCTTTACAACAAATTCTCGAAAATGGAAACAAGACATAGGCAGAGAAAATGAAAATTCTTTTCTATATTTCCAAAAATTATTCGATTCCAATTATAAAACCATTGGTAAAAACTCTTGCGGCAACATCTCATCATCATGCTTTCTATCTTTCTAAAAAATTAGAAAAAGTTTTCCCACCAGGATGGGATAAATCAAAAATTCTAAATAATATTAAAGAATCGAAAACTTTTAACCCCGATTTTGTTTTCTGTCCAGGCAATTTCGTAGATTTTCGTATTCCTGGAACCAAAATACAGCTTTTTCATGGTTTGGGTGTGGAAAAACCTTCACACTACAAAATCCGTCATTTCTTCGATGTTTACTGCACTTCTGGACCTGTTGTAACTAAAAAATTTTTGGAAATGAAAAAATACTATAAGTATTTTTCAGTTGTGGAAACTGGATGGCCAAAAGTAGATCATATTCTTAATTATAATACCGAAAATTTGAAAGATAGGTTTAATATTCCACCTGATAAAAAAGTTATTTTATTTGCACCTACTCACAGCAGTAAAATGCAGTCTGCCGAAGCACTTTTGCCAACGATTTCCCAAATTAAAAAAGAGGATGAACTGTGGCTCTTGAAATTCCATGAATTGATGGACAAAGATTTGGTTGCGAAAGCTAAACAAACTGCAGAGTTTCGAGTTATCGAAGATTACGATATTACTCCTTATTTGCACGTTGCTGACATATTAATTTCGGATACTTCTTCGGTGATTTATGAATTTATGTTGCTGGATAAACCGATTATTACCTACAAAACTCTTTATAGAGAAGATAAGGGCATAAACATCACCCAGCCAGCTGAACTAAAAGCAGCGATAGAAAGGTCTTTAGCTTACCCACAAGAATTTTCAGACAACCGAGAAAAGCACTTGCAGCAGGTAAATCCGCGCCGTGATGGTAAAATAAGTGAAAACTTGATAAAAATCATGGAAAAGATCGAGCTTCCAAAAAAGAAAAAACCGCTTAATCTGTTTAGGAAATTCCAAGTAATCTACCACCATAAGTTTAAAAAAGGATATTTAAAATAATGTTTAAAGTATTATTTGATCTTAAAAAAGAATATTATTTCAACTCACTTTTTCCTCTATTTCGGGAAATGAAAAGCGATAACAATTATGATATTTATTTCAAGGTTGGAAAAGATCACAGGCGTTTTTTGGGTATTTTCCTAATTCCTCAGAAAAAAGAGATCGAAATAAAATTGCAGAAAATGGGATTGAAAATCACCGAAAATACTGCTGGATTCGATTTAGTGGTCTGTGGTGATGCACTCAAAAATCCCGAAAGATACGGCGATGCCACTCTGTTTCATTTGGATCATGGAGTTGGGATAAAAACACTGCGCATCCGTAATATTAAAAAGCAGAAAAATCATCACTACCATGTGTTTTTAGAAGGGCAATATTGGTACGATTATATAAAAAGTTTAGGATGGGCAGATTGTGCAGATTTCTATCTCACAGGGCTTCCCAAGCTGGATCCGCTATTTTGGCCTGGTTATTATAACAAAGAAGAGCTAAAACACAAATTGAGGTTAGATAGCAATAAGAAAACGATTCTGTTTGCCCCATCCTATAAACCCAGCTGCATTAAAGAGATTGGTAGCCAAATTACTAAGCTTATTCCAGAATATAATTTAGTGATAAAACTGCATCCCTACAGCTGGGGAGGTAAATATGCTCCACATAGTCAGCACAAATTCTACCAAAAATTAGCTACCAAGAATCAGCAAGTTTATCTGATTCCCAAAGATGATTATGATATCTATCCTTATCTAAATTTAGCAGACACGATGATAAGCGACACATCCAGCGTGATAAATGAATTTTTGGCTTTGGGTAAACATGGCATTATCTATGTGTTGCCGATGGGAAAACTAAAACATTCAGATGGCATGGATTCGGTCTCTATAGACCCCAAAAAGTGGCTGGAAGGTGCTTTCCCTCATATGTACTCTCCACAAGACCTGCTGCCAGCAGTAAAGTCTGCTTTAAATCCTACAAAACAGATGCAGCAAAAACTAGCTGAGTACAGAAATTACTTTTTTACTGGTTTAGATGGC
>JAXHUB010000175.1:0-3315 GCA_034189845.1 Candidatus Cloacimonadota bacterium
TGTCGGAGTATGAATACGATCACCATGCTACCGGTGGTGTGAATTCAGTGTTGATCGGTGATATTGAGTGGAGTGGGCAGCGTGAGCAAATTTTCCAAAATGATACCGGCTTGCCAAACACCTACCTCTATAATGGCGAAAACACCATTTATATCCGCTTGCCAGGCATTTCAGGTATCGGTGAAAAAGAGGGTATACTCATGGATTACTTTGAAATTACATACTGGCGTGAGTATAAAACTAATAAAGATTACCTAAAATTTAGTAGACCAGATTACAATTATGCCGAAACTCATGAACCATTTGGCCTTTACCAATTTGAATTGAAAAATTTCAGCTCAGATAAAGTGTCGGTTTACAAAATAGGATCCAGTTATATGGAAAATTTACAGATAGAATCATTCTATCAATCTGGTGGAGCACCCTATACTATAACATTTCAAGATAGTATAATCGCAGATAATATTCAGTATTTCGCAGTTACCGAAAACAACAAAAAGAAACCTGTTCAAATTCAACCAGATTTCCCTTCCAACATAAAACTTACTAGCAATAATGCCGATTATATTATTATTACTCCCCAACGTTTTAAATTTGAGCATACTTGGAGCGAATTAGAAGATGGCTTTGGTAACGGCATAGAACTTTATCGTGACACTTGGCAGCAGCAGGGTATCAATACTAAAATTGTATTTTTACAAGATATTTTTGATGAATTCAACCACGGTATTCGCTCTGCCGAAGCTATTAAAGAATTTATATCTTTCGCCTATTATAATTGGGCACAAAGACCATCACACATACTTTTTATGGGAGATGGTGTAACCGATGAAAGAGATTATAATAATTTTTTGCAAGAACAAAAAGAGAAATTTAATCTAATACCTTTCCGCAACATTTGGGTGTCCGAACGAGGTGCTATTGCTAGCGATAACTGGTTTGCCTGTGTGGTAGGCGATGACATTGTGGCTGATGTAAGCATAGGCCGCATAAATATTTGGAAAGCTGAACAAATCTATGATGTTGCCGATAAAACAATTCATTATCTGGAAAACCCTAATTTTGCCGACCTGTGGCACAGTCGCTTTGCCTTTGCTGCTGGTGGTAATCCTGGTGAAGGTAGCTTTTTTGCCGAACAATCGGAAAGAATTAGGAACAACTATCTTCCAGCAGACTATCATGCCAGCAGGATATATTGCAACACCAATGATCTTCCAGATGAATATGGTGGTAACACAACCAGTCTTATTGGCAATATAAATGATGGCGCCCTTTTTGTTCAGTTTATGGGCCATGGTGCGGGTTATGTTTGGGCAGACTATAACCTTTTGAACAAGGCAGATATTGCAACTTTTAACAACGAGAATTATCCGTTCTTTTCCAGCCTTTCCTGTTATGGTTCGGCTTTCAATTACCCGCAGAGCTCCTGTATAGGTGAGGAATTAATTCTGCAACCCGGAAAAGGCGGCATCGGGCATATAGGATTTACAGGATATGGTTATAAAGATTCAGATGAGTATTTTGGTAACTATTTGATGCAGGGAATTGTTAATGAAAATATTGTATCGCTTGGCGAGATTACTGATTATACAAAGGCCAAATTCTTTTCATCTAATGGAAGCGGAGAAGTTGGAACAGCACTCATACAGGGTTGCGCTCTTTTGGGAGATCCTATGATAAAGCTGATATTGCCACAACAACAAAATAATATAGAGTTAACTGATTACAATGTGAATGAAGGTGATTCTATAGATTTTGTAACCCAAGTTAGCGAGAAAACCATAGGCGGAAAGTTTAGAATCTATAACGAAAATGATGTGCAGATACCTTTTACTCAGTTTTATCCTTACGAAATTCCAGCTGTGGGAAATGAAATAGTTTTGGAAGATTTTGTGGTACCAGAAATTGAAGAACCTATTTATCAGCGTAATATAAAACTCTTTACCTATAGTGAAAACGGAGAGACAATAAGTTCTTCCAAATTCACAGTTGGAAAAAGCGCATTTGTAAATATGGAAATCGAACCGGTTCAACCCACTGAAAACGATTCTATACAAATAAGAGCAGACTTTTTTGATGAAGATGGCATTAGCTCCGTAAGTTGTTTAGTTTCTGGAATAGCGGAAATACCAATGCAAGAAATTGAACCGAATAGATATGAGCTAACAGAGAAAATTGCACCAATTGCTACTGGTTCTCATATCGCTTTCTATTTTAGAATTATCGATACAAATGGTGAAATTACAGATACCGAAATTCAAAATATCAAAATAAATGGGCCCGATCTTCTAATTCGCAACTATCGCCGAAGCAACCAGGAAGGATACCCAATATTTGAAGTATTAGTGAGCAATACAGGCGATACACCAGCTCCAAATAGTGTTTTGAAATTATACAATCTGGACTCAAGTGATCTTACTGATTCTATCTCTATTGAACCCATGGAAGTTATGGAGGAACGCTGGGAACAACTCGATATACCACTTGTGAATGGTTTAAATTCTTTTTATATTGTGGTTAATGAAAACGGAGAATCATTTTCGGAAACTAATTTAAACAATAATTCAGTAACAACAGGCAATATTGAACTTAATCTATATGAATTAACTCAAGCAGGTGAGACAGTTAGCAGCCTTGATAATAATCTAATTTGCCAATTGCCCCCGAATTTATTTTCTCAGAACACAGCACTATCTCTGTTGGAAGTTCACTGCTATGAAGCTATCAATCAACCCGATATCTCTTCAATAAAATTTTCCAATGAAGCAGAAGCTGCTGCATATAATATTGAAGTGTTGAACGAAGAACTTCTAGCTGATAGCTTGGGACATTTGCCAGATGATAAAGATTTTGAGATTAGTTTTAATTACTCGGCAACCGATTCTTTAACCCAACTGGCAGCTCAACAAAAAAAATTAGCTATCTACCGTTGGCAAGATGATTACAAAAAATGGGTCATTGTGGGTGGCGAGGTCGATACTGATACAAATACAATAAGTTCAAGCGTAAAACAGATAGGAGCATTTACTGTATTCCAAAACAATGATAGCAAAGCACCTACCATACAAGCAAATGTAGAAGGGCAAGAATTTACACACGGTGGTTTTATTGCGAAGGATGGAACTATCTCTTTCACGCTTTCCGATGCCAATGGAATAGATATCTTTAGCCAAACTGTTGCTATATATTTGAACAGCGAGTTAGTGCCTACAGAAGATTATAGCCAATCTTTTTCTTATGGTAATCTTGTGCATGTACCTCTTAAGTATCAGTTAAAGAATCTGAACAAAGGCGACCATTCCCTGGCAATTAATT
>JAXHUB010000176.1:0-10111 GCA_034189845.1 Candidatus Cloacimonadota bacterium
GTTGGTTTGGTTGAAGCTATGCCACGCTGTGGTGGTTATAAAGTTCATGCCGATAAGTTACGCCGTTTAGGGGTTCCTATCTATACTTCTCACACAGTAGCAGAAGCAGATGGCGATGAAACCATAGAAAGTGTTACCATTGCCCAAATTGATGATAACTTCAATATTAAAAAAGGTACAGAAAAAACATTTAAATGCGATACATTGCTAATAGCGGTAGGTTTGGAACCAGTTAACGAATTTGCTTATGAAGCTGAAAAAGCTAACATACCAGTATATTCTGCTGGAGATGCCCTGGAAATAGCAGAAGCCTCTTCTGCTATGTTCAATGGGAAAATAGCTGGACTGCGCGTAGCACAATCTTTTGGTGGGGAAACGAAAGAGGTGCCAGATAGCTGGTATGAAAAAGCAGAAATATTGAAATCTCCTGCTGGTAAAATATACGATTATGATCTTCCAAAAGAAGAAACAGGTGTAATGCCGATAATTCACTGTCTGCAAGAGATACCTTGTAATCCATGTACCACAATTTGTCCCACAAATTCAATAAAAATCAAAGAAGATAATCTAATGGGGCTTCCTAAATATGTGGGTGGCTGCATTGGATGCGGAAAATGCGTAGCGATATGTCCTGGTCTGGCTATCACTTTAGTCGATTACCGCAATGATTCCGAAAATCCAATTGTAACCGTGCCTTATGAGGTTATGAACCATAGTGTTAAAGTGGGTGACAAAATTCCTGCGGTAGATATAGAAGGTAAATTTCTGGCAGAGTTGGAAATATTTAATATTACGCCAGTAAAGAATAATAAAACTCATTTGATTAGACTAAAAAGTCCCAAAGAGATTGCTAAAAAGATAGTTTCATTTAGTATTCAAAACAAAGAGGTAAGTAAGCCTTTGAAAAAGAAAGTAATTATGCCAGATGAAGAAATGGTATGTGTTTGCGAAAGAGTATCAGCTGGAGAAGTGCGTAAATTGATCAAAAAGGGAATCACCGATTTAAATCAAATAAAAGCTATAACCAGGGCAGGGATGGGACCTTGCGGCAGTAAAACTTGTGATAACCTACTAAAACAATTAATCCGAGAAGAAGGTATTCCAATGAATGAAGTTGTGGAAAATGTTCGCAGACCACTTTTTGTGGAAGTACCGTTAGTAAAATTCTTCGATGGTAAGCATGGAGGCGAGAAATGAAACAGAATTATGATGTAGTAATAATTGGTGCTGGTTCTGTGGGAGTTCCAACCGCTTTGGCCTTAGCAAAAAAAAAGGTAAAAGTTTTAGTAATAGATGAATTGGCATCTGCTGGTCAGGGGAATAACAAAAAAGCTATTGGCGGTATTCGTGCTACCCATTCCGATTATGGGAAAATACAAATCTGCCTGCGCAGTGTGGAAATTTTTTCTAGCTGGAAATATAAATATGGCGATGATATCGGTTGGCAACAAAATGGTTATTCTTACCCAGCTTATACCGCAAAAGATGAAAAGATGTTGAAAGACTTAATGAGGATCCAAAAATCATATGGTTTGAATATCGAGTGGCTTTCTCCTCAGGATTATGCTGAATTAGTTCCTGGAATAAAAAGAGAGGGATTAAAAGGTTCAACCTTTTCTCCGGAAGATGGTTCAGCTTCTCCGCTTCTGGCAATGAACGCCTTTTATTTTAAAAGTAAGGAGTTGGGAGCAGATTATCATTTTCAGGAAAAAGTTACCGACATTTTAACCAAAAATAATAAAATTAGAGGGGTCAAAACAGATTATCGGGAATACAGCTGTAAATTTGTTGTAAATGCTGCTGGGAATAATGCTAATAACATTGGGAAAATGATAGGTTTGGATTTACCAGTTCAGCCAGATTGCCATGAAGCAGCTATTACAGAGCCAGTTAAACCATTTTTTAAGCCAATGGTTGTGGATATGAGGCCTGCGGAGGATTCTGCTAACTACTATTTTTACCAAAACAATGAAGGGCAAGTTGTTTTTTGTATTACTCCCGACCCTCCAATTTTGGGAATTTGTAATGAGTCTACCTCCCACTTTTTACCACAAGTAACCAAAAGAATGATTGACCTATATCCCCGATTAGCTAATTTGAAAGTTAGACGTACTTGGCGGGGACAATATCCAATGACCCCAGATGGGTTCCCGATAGTAGGAACTGTTAAAGAGATGGAAAACTATGTGAACGCAGTAGGAATGTGCGGTCAAGGCTATATGATAGGTCCAGGCTTAGGAGAGCTTATTTGCAGAATTATAACCAATAACAAAAATGAGGATGATGATAAGATATTGAAAAGCTTTGACATAAACAGAAATTTCAATGAAACGGAAAAGTTTAAATAAAGATGAAAGTATTCATAGAAAATATAAAAAGCTACGATTATGACAAAGTGAGGCAGTTTTTGCAGAATGTAGCTACAGAAATTTCACTTTGGAAGCAGCTAGAGGGTAAGAATATCATCTTGCTAAAACCAAATATGTTAGGTGCCTACGAACCTAAAAAGGCAGTAACAACTCATCCTCTGGTTCTGGAAGTAATTATTGATATGCTGTTGGAGCATGGCAAAGAGGTTATGATTGGTGATAGTCCAGGCGGAACAACCTCTGTGCAGCAAGTATACGAATCTACTGGAATAAAAGAGCTTACACACAAAAAACAAGTTGAATTGGTGAACTTTAGCGACTACGGAGTAGTTAATAAAAAAACTAAGAATCACAATTTTGGTATTTCTAAATATATCTACGAAGCAGATGCAGTTATAAACGTAGCTAAATATAAAACTCATAGTTTAATGTATTACACTGGCGCTATCAAAAATTTATATGGAACTATTCCTGGTTTGAAAAAATCTGATTATCATAAACAGAATCCGGAGTTAGAAAAATTTTCAACTGTAATTTCCGAATTATATTTGGCCATTAGACCTAAGTTAATTTTAAATATAGTAGATGGAATTATTGGTATGGAAGGCGAGGGTCCTTCGGCCGGCGAAGTTCGCAGATTCAATATTATGTTTGCTTCTCAATCCGGAGGAGCACTTGACTTGATTGCAGGCAAAATGATGGGTTTTAAAACAGAGCAGTTGAAATATATAACAGAAGTAATGAAAGCAGAAGGAGTAAAAGAAGAACAGATTGAAATTGATAAGCACTGGCGAGGTTTTCAATTTAAAAATGTTAAAATAAAAAGAGTGAGTGCTTTTATAAAAATCCTTGCCTATTCACCAACATTTTTGAAAAATATCTTCCGAAAACTTTATTTTTATTATCCAGCCTTTGATGAAAGGAAGTGCAGGTTATGCAAAGTTTGCGAAAAAAGTTGTCCCGTACAAGCGATAACGATAAAACAGGGTGCTGTAAAACCTGTAATAGATTATAATAAGTGTATAAAATGTATGTGTTGTCATGAACTGTGTCCCTATCAGGCTGTTTATATAAAAAAAAGTTTGTTAGCGAAAATTTTGTTAAGTTAGTGTGGGGGAATTTTGTTTAATATTCAATGGTTTGGTCATAGCATGTGGAAGATTTGGGATAATAAAAGAAGTATAATTATTGATCCTTTTGACGATATCGGTTATAAGATACCAGAAGATTTAACCGCAGATATACTTTTAGTTACCCATACGCACCATGATCATTCCAATATTTCTGTGGTGAAAGGTAATCCTAAACTAATAGCTATCGATGGTAAGTATTATGTTCACGGAATTCCGGTGGAAACTTTTTCGGTTTGGCACGATGAAGAGAAAGGCAAAAAATTAGGACAAAATCTTCTTATCAAATTTCAGTTAGCTGGGAAAAATTTTTTACATTGCGGAGATTTGGGACATAGATTAGATCAAAAAATGATCGAAAAGTTAGGGAATATAGACCTGCTTTTCATACCGGTGGGAGGTAAATATACAATTGATGCCAAAATAGCGAAAGATATTTGCCACCAACTGCAACCTAATTTGATATTTCCTATGCATTATAATACTAAAAAATTAAATTATAAACTTGACGATGTTGACGTATTTTTAAAACATTTCAAAAATATAGAATATGTAAAAGGGAAAAAAATAAAAATTACAGAAGAATTTTTCAAAACACAGAAAGTGGTTGTTTTTAGCTATGAATAGAAAAAAGGTATTCAATATAGTTTTCTATTTGATTATTTTAGTAGTTTTAATTTATATATTCTTCTTGGGTCCCTTTAGTTTTTATAAGCGATACCAGGTAAAAAGTGAATATCAGCGGCTTCAGACAGAATATGAAGAGCTAAAACAGGAGAATGAAAGATTAAAGACAGAGAATGAAGCATTGAAAAATGATGAGAAAGTAATCGAGAAAAAGGCGCGTGAATTTGGTATGCAAAAAGAAAATGAAGAAGTATTTATATTCCAGGAGAAGGAGGAAGATAATAATAAAAATTGAAAAAGAATTGACAAAAAAAGGTGAATAATTAGTAAATAACATCAAGTGCGGGGAACTTGGTAATCGTATTTGTTATGAAGAATTTATACAGATTATTATCAAGAAAATTATTGAGGGATTTTATATGAAAAATGTAGAAAAAGAGAGTTTCGCAAAGAAATTTAATGGGGAAAATTATTTTCGAAATTTTGGCTATAAAGATTTTACTATCGCAATTTGGGCTTTGAAAATTAACAAAAAATCAAAATGAAGGAGAAACAATTATGAAAAAGGGAATCCTTATTTTATTAGTTTCCTTATTACTTGTGACTGTAGCCTGGGCTGCTCCGGAGAAAACCCGAGAGCCTGGCCACACACCTGTACCTCAGGAACGCTTGGATGCTAGTGAGGAGGGGCTCACATTCCAAGTAAGGGGAGACAGAGCACAAGACATAACAATTGAACTTACAGTCGACTCTTATCCTAGTGAAGCTTCTTGGAATCTTTGGAGTTATGCAGAAGGTGCATACTACTATGCTGAAGACCAAGTGTTTACTACTGGAAATGAAACTGTAACAGAAACATTAACATTAGATGAAGGCGATTATTCAGTTGATTGCTTTGATTCTTATGGAGATGGTGGTATAGCAGGAACAGTTTACGATGCAGAAGATAATGTATTGGTAACCTGGGAAGATGACGCTTATGATAGCTTTGGTGAATTTCCTTTCACTGTAGCTATTCCACCATTCGAATTTGCAGAAAATTTCGATGATGGCATACCAGCTGAATGGGAAGTTATTGGCGACCCTTCTTGGGTTGGGGTAACCGAATATGGTTATAGCGCTAGTACCTTAGATGGAACACCATTCGCAATGATAGACAGTGATGATGCTGGTTCTGGAATAAATGTAGTTGGCGAGCTTATTACCCCAGCTATAGATGTTACAGGTTACGATAGCATCTTACTGGAATTTGACCAATATTATAGTAATATTGCTACTAGTGAAGATGTAAATGTACAAGTATGGGACGGTGCTGAATGGCAAATTGTAGCTCAATTTACCGATGATATGGGGAGCTGGAGCAATCCAGATCATCAAGTTATCGACCTAAGCGCTTATGTTAATAGTGAATTGAAAGTAAAATTCTATTACGACGATGGCGATAATTGGGCTTGGTATTGGGCCGTAGATAATGTACGTGTATTTAACCCGGTTGCTGGTACATTGGAAGGATTTGTTTATGCTTATGGCACAACAAATCCAATCGAAGGTGCTACAGTAACTTGTGGTGATGTTTCAGCTACCACGGATGCTACTGGTTTCTACACATTAGAGGTAAATGCTGGATCGTATGATGCTGTTGCTGATGCTGAAAATTATTTTGAAGCTGTTGAAAGTGTAGAGATATTGACAGAGGAAGTAACAACTCAGGACTTTGAACTTACCTGGGCAGAAATTGCAGTTACTCCAAGTGAAGTTAATGTAGAACTTCCTGGTGGACTTACCGAGCAAGCTACACTTACAATTTCTAATCCTGGTGGAACAGCACCTCTTACTTACAATGCTAATTTTACTCCAATGTCGAAAAAAACAATTACACTGAAAGAAACAAAGGAAAGAGGCGAAGATCGTTCTGGGTTCTCTAAAACAGAACAGATCACTGTACCCGAAAACCGCGCTACTGGTTGGTATTACTATACAACTATAGATGATATGACCAGCTTAACCTGGGCAGCTCCCGAAAGAGCTACTTTCTTCCAGATGGCTGACTTTGCTATTCCATATCCAGTAGAAATCACTAATCTTTCTCACTGGTTCTATGAACACCCTAGTTATCCCTGGGATAATGACCAGTTCAGATTCAAGGTTTATGCAGCAGATGGAACAACTCTGCTTTATGAATCTGAAGATCTAACAGCTCAACATCTAGTAGAATACAACTATGCTCTTGATGAACCACTGGTTGTAGAAGATGACTTCTGGGTAGCAATTGCCCCAATATCAGATAGTGGTCATCCTTCTAGTGTAGGTACCAATATGTATGACGGACATTCCTATGTTTGGAACCCAGATACAGGTGAATGGGAATTGTATCCCGACTTGGAATATACTATAGCAGTTGGTTTAAGCCAGTGGATGACTATTAGCAATGCTACTGGCACAGTAGAACCCGGCGGTAGTGCAGAAGTTGTTTTGAACTTCGATGCTGAAGGATTGGAAAATGTAACCAAAACAGGCGAAATATTTATCCAGAACGATGCATATTATCCAATGGGTAAAGGTGCAGACTACATAGTTCCTGTAACTATGGAAGTTGGACCTGCTGTTCCTATCTTTGAATTTGATTACACAACTACCGATTTTGGCTCAATTCCTATTGGTGCTACCGAAGGTCCTGAAACTTATGGAATTCAAAATGTTGGTAGTGGAACATTCGTTGTAGAAGAATTAACTATTACAGGTGACAACCAAGACGAATTTATTCTGGATGATTTACACGAATATCCTTTGGAAATTCAACCTGGTGAAAGAATAAATGTAGACGTAACCTTTGCTCCAAACTCTATTGGAGACAAGCAAGCTTATCTGTTTGTAGTTAATGACATCGGCAGAGAAGTAGAAGTGCTTGAATTTACCGGTAATGCATATGTGCCAGATCTGCCTGGTGCACCTAGCAATCCAACACCAGAAATTGGTGTAGGTGATGTTTCAGTAGAAACCGGATTAAGCTGGGAAAATGGTGAAGAAACTGTTGCTATAGATCTGTATCTCGACACTGTTAACCCACCACAAAATAAAGTTTTGGATAATGTTAGTGCAGTAGAAAACTACGATCCGGGCACACTTGATTTCGACACTACTTACTACTGGAAAGTTGTAGCTAGAAATGTAACAGGTGAAACTCAAGGTGCTACTTGGTTCTTTATGACAAGTGAATCTGGTACTGGTCCAATGACCTTCTTGGATGAAAATTTCGATGAAGGAATTCCAGCTGAATGGGAAATAACAGGCGATGTGGCTCCTTGGCATGGTGTAACCGATTATAATGGAGACGACCTAGATGGCACACCATTCGCATTTGTAGATAGTGATGAAGCAGGCTCTGGTGGAGTTCATGTAAACACAGACCTTATCACTCCTCCTTTAGATACAACAGCTGGCCTTTCGGTAAATCTTGAATTTGATCATTATTACAATTATATCAGTACTAGCGAAGTTGTAAATGTTCAGGTTTGGGATGGAAGTGAATGGCATATTGTTCTGGAATTGACAGAAGATATGGGTGATTGGGGAGCTCCTGATCATCAGGAAATCGATATTAGCGATTACTCCAATCAAGAACTCAAAGTTAAATTCCATTATGATGATGGTACTTCTTGGGCATGGTATTGGGCAGTTGATAATGTAAAAGTGAACTCTGGTGCGCAGATACCTGTATTTACAATTACACCAGATGAACACGATTTCGGTTCTATTCCAGTTTATACTTGGCAAACACAAGAATTTGTAATCACAAATTCTGGTGTTAATGATCTTATTGTACAAGATTTATCAGTAACAGGTCCTAATACCGAGTATTACGAATTAGCCGATGATAATGAATATCCAGTTACTATTGCACCAGAAGACGAAGGCATTACAGTTGAAGTAACATATGCGCCAATGGCAGAAGGTGATCATTCAGCTTTCTTAGGTGTCTATACTGGTGAAGATGCAGAAAATCAACATGTTATCGATATTTCCGGTAGCGCTTATCTGTTGCCTGTTGGTGATATAGTAGGTAATCCTTATATGGTTGAATTTACCGATGGATTATATTCAGATACTGGTACAAACGATGGTTTTGAAGATAACTACGACCTTCCTGCCTCCGATGGCCCAGATGTAGTATATCAATTCACACTTGAAGAAGATGTGTATATGGATTCTATCTCTCTATATGGTTCAGATTTCGATACCAAAATGGCAGTTTACGCTGATGGTGTAGTTCCCGGAGACGATAACTATCTTTATTATAATGATGATAGAGCATTACAATCTGCTCTGTATGATATCCCACTGTTTGCTGGCACCTACAATATAGTTATTGATGGTTACGGCGGAGCAGTTGGAAACTATGAATTGAATATGTCAATTGGTGATAGCTTACCAGCACCTGTTGCAGCGACTAATCCTAATCCGGAAGATGGTGCTGTAGAAGTTCCTGCTGATGGAACAGTTCTTAGCTGGGAAATTGGCGAATTTACCAAATATGTAGACGTTTACTTTGGAACAACCTATCCACCAGAATTGGTTGTAGAAGATGGAGACATGCTTACTGAATATAATCCAGGAACACTTGATCCAAATCAGATCTATTTCTGGAAAATAGTTAGCAAGAACTCCTCTGGTGCAGCCGAAAGCAATTTATGGGCATTTACTTCTAGCTTGACTCCACCAACCGAACTTGCTGCCGAAGTTATAGACTACGTTGATGTAGAACTAACTTGGGAAGGACCCACCGGTGGCGGCGGTGGCGGAGGTGGAGGCTCCGGCGACGAATTCTTCGAAGATTTCGAAGCTGGTATGCCTTCCGACTGGACAGTAATTGATGCAGATGGTGATTCCTATAATTGGGAATGGTCTGGTTCATTTACCGCCCATAGTGGTGTTGGTATTATGTATAGCGCTTCCTACTTAAACACTGCAGGTGCTCTTACTCCAGATAACTATCTAATTACACCACAAGTTGAAATAGGTGATAATTCAGAATTTAGTTTCTGGTATGTTGCCCAAGATCCTGTTTGGCCTGGTGATAAAGCATATATCAAGGTTTCTACAACCGATACAAATCCTGCTTCCTTCACAGAAGAACTTGGATTTGTAGAAGCTGGCGCTACTTATACTCAGGCTACATTCGATATGAGTGATTTCTCTGGTGAAACAGTTTACATCGCTCTGGAACATACCGATTGTACAGATTTCTTCTATATCAATGTAGATGATGTAAGCTTAACCAATGCTTCTAAGGTTAACAATACTGATGTTACTTATAATACAGAAGCAACTAGTGTGGATCCTCTTAAGAATGCTCGCTTAACTGAAGCTGCATTTGAAGCTAAGCTTGCAGCTTATACTGCCGGCAATGACAGAGAATTCACCGGTTATAATGTATATCGTGATGGCGAATTGGTTGCAGAAAACATTCCAGAAACATCTTATTACGATGAAAGTGTAGCAGTTGGTACACATACTTATGCTGTAAGCGCTATTTATCATGAAGGTGAATCTGCTACCTGCGATCCAGTTGAAGCAATAATTCCTGGTATAGGAATGATCTACGGTACGGTTATCGATGATCATAGTGGAGCTAGCATCATCGATGCAGAAATTACAGCAGTGAACGTAGAAGATGAAGAACTAGTTTATACTGCTACTACAAATATTCAAGGTGAATATGAAATTCCAGAAATGTTGGAAGGAACTTACAATGTTACCTGCCACAAAGATGGCTACCCAGACGAAGCAGAAATGGATGTGTATGTAGGTCACGAAGATGAAGTTGAACTTAATTTTACTCCTAATAACTTCGGTCTACCTCCAACACTCACTGCTCAATCTGGTGTTGATGAAGCAGTTCCTCTACATGTAAGTCCATGGGGCGGAATTGAAGAATACACTCAAGCATTCCATGATGGCGGATTTGAAAGCCAGCTTGGTTGCGGC
>JAXHUB010000177.1:0-2016 GCA_034189845.1 Candidatus Cloacimonadota bacterium
TTAAAAGTTTTTGCAGAATCATTTAGTCTGCCCAAAATCGATAATGAAGAATTAGCTGCTATTGTATACACCTCTGGTACCACAGGTTTCTCCAAAGGTGTAATATTGCAACACAACAGTTTGGCAGCAAATATTATATATGCACATATAAATATGCCACTCAAACCTGGTGATTCCATTCTTTCTTTTATGCCATTAGCACATACCTATGGCTGTGCTTTCGAATTTCTTTTTCCCTTCACCTTGGGTTGCCATATTACCTTTTTAAATAAAACCCCATCACCAAAAATAATCGTAAAAGCTTTCCAAAAAATAAAACCTCAACTTATTCTATCCGTACCACTTATAATCGAAAAAATTTATAAAAAGCAAATTCTACCGCAACTGAACAGAGAACCGGTAAAAACTTTATCAAAAATACCAGTACTAAAAAATGTGATCAAAAAAACAATCAAAAAGAAACTTATGGAAGCATTTGGAAATAATTTTCATGAAATCGTAGTAGGAGGAGCTGCTTTAAATAATAAAGTAGAAGCATTTCTTGCAGATATCAAATTTCCTTTCACCATAGGCTATGGCATGACCGAATGTGGGCCTCTAATAAGTTACGCTTCACATAAAATTCATCGCTTGCAGAGTGTGGGAAGAGTAGTAAATACCATGGAAGTAGAGATTGATTACGAGGACCCTAAAAATCAAGCTGGTGAGATTTTAGTAAGAGGTGAAAATGTTATGAAAGGTTATTATAAAAACGAATCAGCCACAAATTCTGCAATTGATAAAGATGGTTGGCTTCATACCGGTGATATGGGACTTTTGGACGAAGATGGCTTTATATATATAAAAGGTCGCTGTAAAAATATGATATTAGGCCCATCGGGACAAAATATCTACCCGGAAGAAATTGAAGCTCGACTGAATAATATGCCTCTGGTACAAGAAGCTTTGGTAATAGAACATAACCAAAATCTAAAAGCCCTAATCTACCCCGATATAGACATTATAGATGCCCACAGTATAGATAACGAGAAATTGAAGCAGATTATGGAACAAAATCGGAAAAAGATAAATCAGCAATTGCCAGTATATAGCCGAATAAAACATATTGAGCTCTATCCGGAAGAATTCGAAAAAACTCCAACCAAAAAAATTAAAAGGTTCCTTTACACTATTACCAGTAAGGAATAATAAATTGGGAAAAAAAACAGCTAATAAACGCACAAAGATGGCTTATTTAGCTTCAACTATATCTATTGTGTTGAATGTTTTGCTTTTTGCAATAAAATTTTGGGTAGGATTACGAACTGCATCGGTGGCATTAGTAGCCGATGCCTGGCATACTCTATCCGATTCTTTCTCTTCTGTGATTATCTATTTTGGCTTTAAAATCTCCAGCCACGGGCCAGATAAAGATCATCCTTATGGTCATGGCCGTATGGAACTTATTGCTGCTGTTATTGTTGGTGTAATTTTAGGAGTTATTGGTCTCAACTTCTTGGTCGAATCTGTACAGCGGTATTTCAATGACCAATCTGCTAATTTTGGCTTAGCAGCAATTCTAGTAACCGCCTTTTCTGCACTTTCAAAAGAAGGGATGGCACAATTTGCTACTATAACTGGGAAAAAGTACAATTCCGAACTATTGAAAGCAGATGGATGGCATCATCGCTCAGATGCGCTCTCCTCTCTATTAATTTTAGCAGGTATTTTGCTAGGAAAATACATCTGGTGGATAGATAGCCTGTTGGGAATCATTGTATCTTTAATGATATTCTATGCAGCTTACAAAGTTCTTTCCAAATCTATTAATTCTTTGTTAGGAACTAAGATCAACGATGATTTTAAAGATGAATTAGAAAAATTTATCTGTAATCAATTCGATTTTAAAATATTCCTTCATCACATCCATCTTCATAAATATGGAGATCATAAGGAGATGACCTTTCATATAAAATTACCTGCTTCTATGAGCATTGGTGAAGGTCATAGAATTTCGGAAAAACTTGAAAAAACCAT
>JAXHUB010000178.1:0-11201 GCA_034189845.1 Candidatus Cloacimonadota bacterium
GCAACAAGGAGCTCGTCTGCATTGGGTTGATAAACGTAATATTGTTTACAATTGGTTTGACAAAGAAGAGCGAAAATATAAATGTATTAAAAAGAATATTTCAAATAATTCTGAGATTACATTTCCTTTACCTATTCAAGATTCATTCAAGAATGATTATTTCATAACTATCAATTATGTAACTCTCAACAAAACACGGCCGGATTATGGTTACAGAAATATAAAAAAAGAAAATAATAACAAAAATAATGCTGTTTATACAGTAAGCTTTACTACTGGTGTAAAAGAAAAACTATTTACTATAAATGATATCAAGGCTCTGTTGAAGATTAAAAATAATAATTCCATCAGACGTTCGCGTATAAATCATATAATGATCAATCCAAATGGAGATAAGTTTATTTTCTTATTCAGATATTATTACAAATATACATTAAAACACGTTTTGCTGGTTTATAATTTGAAAGATAAACATCTAAAAGTTTTAATTAATAATGAGATGATTAGCCATTATTGCTGGTTAGATAATGAAAATATAATTTTCTGGGGAATTATCAAACATAAAAGCGATTATTTCAAGTTTAACACCGAAACTCGACAAATGCAATGCTTATGTACAAATTTACCAGATGGACACCCATCAGTACTGAATGATCATACAATTGTTACAGATACATATCCTGATAATAAAAGAAATAGAAAATTATTGCTTGTGGATATTAACAAGAATAATATAAAAGAATTACTTACATCATTTGAATCTTGTAAATTTGTGGGAGAGACAAGATGTGATTTACATCCACATCCTCATAAAAATAGAATTCATTTTGATTCTATTGAAAATGGTGTGCGTGAACTTTCAATATTGGAGTTAGATTTATGATTTTAGAAGTTATTGTAACAACCATGAATGATAATGTAATAACATTGATTGAAAATTTCTATCCTATCCACGAAAATGTAATATATTTAATAAGCCATCAGATTACCAAACAAAATGTTAATATTTATCAGAAAGATTTGGATAGATTTTTACAAGACAGGCACGATGTATCTTATATTTATTATTTTGAAAAAGGATTGTCGCGCAATCGAAATAGATCAATGGCAGTATCAAAAGGTGATATTTGTCTTGTAACAGATGATGATATAAAATTCAAACCAAATGCTTATGATATTATTTTACAATCATTTAAAGAATTGCCTGATGCTGATATTATAACTTATAAAACAGAATTCCCAAATAAAACTGCTTACAAAAAATATAAGAAAAGAATATGCAAACACACAAAAAGAAGTATTATGAGGATTAGTTCGTTTGAAATTGCTTACAAAAGGCAGAGCATTGAAAAGGTTGGCTTGAAATGGGATGAGCATTTTGGACTAGGGGGAATACCCTACACAAATCATATGGAAAACATTTTTATGATAGATGCTTTAAAATTAGGGCTTGAAGCTTATTTATATCCCAAGACGACAGTTATTCATCCTTTTATGAATTCTGGTTTTGATTATTCAGAGCATTTAGTATTCAGTAAAGGAGCTGCATTTTATAGAATGTTTGGTAAACTAAGTTATATATTGGACATTTTGTATGCAGCAAAAAAAATAAGAGATTATTCAAGACAATTAAGTTTTTTAAAATTTATCAAATTATCTATTAAGGGTAGTTTAGATTATAAAAGAAAAATGGTTAGGGAAACTTCATGAATTTATTATTTGTTACTTCCAGGCTACCATTTCCTCCCAACAGGGGAGATAAAGTACGTACTTTCATGTTTCTAAAAGAACTTAGCCGCCAACATAAAGTAATTTTGTTTTCTTATATTGCTAGTAACGATGAAAAAAAGTATAAAAAAGATTTAGAACAATATTGCAAGCATATTTATCTAGAAAAGATAACAAAATTGCGTCATCTCAAAGCTTTTGCCAAAGGATTTGTTAACTGTAAGCCGTTCCAGGTTAATTATTATTACTTTCCTAAAATTAGAAGGAAACTAGAAGCAATAGTCAAAAAACACAATATAGATACGGTTTACACTCACCTAATACGCATGGCGCCTATGGTTAAAAATCTACCGGTTTTTAAAATATTAGATTACACAGATGCAATTTCTATGGAGTATAAACGCTCCCTACCCCACAGAAAGAATTTTATCAAAAAATGTTTTTTTAGTATAGAAGCTAAGCGAACCAGGAAATATGAGCAAAATATAATTTTAGATTTTGATGAAGGTTGGTTTATTTCTAAAGAAGATATTCAAGAGTTACAGATGAATTCTAGTAAAATAAAATTGGTACCCAATCCAGTGAAATTATCTAGTATAAAAGCAGATTTTAAGCTTAATAATAGATTGATTTTTGTGGGTAATATGTCTGTACCACATAATATTTTTGCTGCTAAATATGTTAACGAGAATCTTATGCCGCATTTTAAAAAAAGTACTCTGAAATTTGATATCATAGGAGCAAATCCATCAGCAGAGATTAAAGCGCTAGCTGGTAAAAACAATACAGAAGTTCTTGGATTTGTAGATGATCTTTTTGCAGAGCTTCGCAATTCCGATATATTTATAGCTCCTATGTTTTATTCTGCTGGGGTGCAAAATAAAGTCTTAGAAGCTATGTCGGTAGGTTTGCCGGTTATTACTTCTGAAAATGTTGCCCGTTCTATTGGTGCAAAACATAATAATGAGCTTCTAGTCGCAAACACAAAGGCAGAATATATAGAAATGATAGAGAAACTTTTAAATAGTGAAAAACTGAGAAGAAATGTTGGTATGCAAGGCTACAAATTGATAAAAAATAATTTTTCTCTTCAAAAAATAAGAGATATTTTGGGAAATATATAATGAAGCTCCTCACGATCATAGGCGCTAGACCACAATTCATTAAAGCAGCTACTGTTAGCAGAGTGGTAGCAAAAAAAGATGATATCCAGGAAATTATCGTTCATACGGGACAGCATTTCGACGATAATATGAGCGAGATTTTTTTCCAGCAGATGCAAATACCGAAACCAGACTATAACTTGGAAATTAACACCCTTTCTCATGGTGCGATGACCGGCCGCATGTTGGAAAAAATCGAAACAGTTTTGCAAAAAGAGAAACCAGACTGGGTTTTGGTGTATGGCGATACCAACTCTACCATTGCTGGCGCTCTGGCTGCCAAGAAACTACATATAAAAGTTGCTCATGTGGAAGCAGGGTTGCGTTCTTTTAACTTGCGCATGCCCGAAGAGGTAAATCGAATTCTTACCGATAGAATTAGCGATATTCTATTCTGTCCTACCAAAACTGCTGTAGATAATTTGAGCAAAGAAGGATTTGAGCATCTGCCAGCGATAATAGATAAATGCGGCGATGTGATGTATGACGCCGCACTGTTTTATGCCAAAAGAAGTCAGAAACCCAACCAAGAATTACCACCTGAATTTTTATTAGCTACCTGTCATAGAGCCGAAAATACCGATGATCCTAAAAGATTGGAAGAAATATTTAGCGCCTTTTCCAATATTTCCAAACAAACTCCCATTATCTTACCATTACATCCCCGTACCCGCAAAATATTGGGAAAAAGAAATGTCGAAATAGATGCTAATAATCTCCTCCTCATAGAACCGGTAGGCTATTTAGAAATGGTGTGGCTGCTGCAAAATTGCCAAATGGTGCTTACCGATAGCGGGGGACTGCAGAAAGAAGCTTACTTTTTCCAAAAACCCTGCCTTACCTTGCGTGATGAAACAGAATGGGTAGAACTTGTAGAACATGGCGTGAATAAAATATGCGGTGCTTCCAAACAACTTATTATAAAGAATTACAAACAATTCTCTAACCAAAAAATAAAATTCCCTAAACAGCTCTACGGTAATGGTAAAGCGGCCGAGCGCATTATCTCACTTCTAAAGTAGCAAAGTTTTTGAAAAAATAACTTGACGTTTTACGAGCCTGGTGTACCGGTTATCCCATACAGTAATACGGTAGGTGTAATATGAAAAAATTCAATGAAAATAGCCCGATTTATCAGCAACTGAAAGAAGAGATAGAGGCAGCCATCATAGCGGGTAATATCCGTGAAGATGAGCAGCTCTCTTCTATTCGCAATCTGGCGCAGGAGTATAGGATAAACCCGCAAACCGTAGCTAATGCGGTGGGTGAACTTTTACAGGAAGGCTATCTTTATAAGAAGCGCGGCATCGGCATGTTCGTGAAAGAAGGTAGCCGAGAGAAGTTATATCATAAGCGCAAGAAACAATTTAAGAAGCAAGAATTTAAAAAGATTTTGAAAACCGCCAAATTGCTTGGTTTTATCCAAAAAGAAGTTATGCAGATGGTGGCAGATTTTTACGAGGAGGAAGAATGAATTATATTTCTATCAAGGGACTTTCCAAATATTATGGGAAGCAGAAAGCTCTGAACAACATAAACTTGAAAATTCCCCAGGGTCGCATCGTGGGTTTATTAGGAAAAAATGGAGCGGGAAAATCTACTTTAATGCGTTCAATATTGGGTTTTTTGCGATATGAAGGACAGATTAAGGTTTTGGGTTATGATATTAAAAAAAATAGTATGGTTACCAAAAAAGATATCGCCTTTATTCCAGATGTTAGCTGCCTGGATGGCAGATTAACAGTGGGGCAGACCATTGAATATGTAAAAAATGTTAACTCAAATTGGGATGAAGCTACAGCCCAGCGCTTGCTTCAAAGAAGTGATCTGCCCTGGAAGAAAAAGGTAGCAGCTCTTTCCAAAGGTATGAAGACCAAGCTTTACCTTCTTATTACTCTGGCGCTTGATGTTAAAATCTTGCTTCTGGATGAACCAACTTTAGGGTTAGATATCTTGTTCCGTAAAGAATTTTTCAATACCATTTTAGGTGAATTCTACAATGACGAAAAAACAATCATTATTTCCACACATCAAGTAGAAGAGGTTGAACATATCTTGCAGGATATTATATTTATAGATGACGGTAATTTGATACTGTATGAAGATGTGCAGGAATTAAAAGATAATTACAATATAATTTCGTTACCTTCTTCTCAAGAATATGCCTTGGAAGCACACCAGCCCAAAATGATGCATAAAGCTTTGGGCAAGATTCACGCAATAGTAAAAAGTAACGTGAAAATAGAAGGTGCTGAGTATAACAGACCAGGTCTTTCTGACCTTTTTGTTGCCAAAGTAGGTGGTTCCAATGAGTAAATTTACTGCTGTTTTAAAAAAAGATCTTTTAGTTAACAAAAAAAATTTGATAATCCCTTACATCATTATGGCTGTTTTCTTTTTGTTAATGACCACATTGATTTTGATACAAGTCGGAAAAATGGATTATGAATTCGATGATATATACATATCATTTGACGAACCCAGCGAAGCAGCCAGCTATATTGCCAATATTTTTATGTTAATATTGCCTGGTTTTCTCAGCATTATTTTTACATTATTGTTGGCTCAAAGTGCTTTGAATGAAGATATGCGTCAAAATTGTGAGTTGTTTCATCGTTCGCAGCCTATCTCTATCTGGAAGCGGACTATTTCCAAATTTATGGTAGCTATTGTGGGGAATTGGCTATTCCTAATTGTGCTAGGAATTGTGAATCTTATTATAACTGCCATAATTTTAACTCAATTTGTTCCTTTCCATTTAGGAAAAGCACTGGTTGGTTTTGCTCAAGCTTTTATCGGATTTGCCAAATTTAACCTTATTATTGGCAGTTTGGCTTTCTTCTGTTCTGCGATTTTCAAAGATAAGGCTTTTCTTAAAGGTTTGGCTATACTTGTGGGAATTCATGTATTTTTAGTAATTTTGGAAATCTTCATGAATATTTCTGTGCCATCACCGCTGTCTTATTTCGCTAAATTGTTGCAAGATACTTCAGTTAATGTCAATTCTAGCCTGAACTACAATTTACAGGCTTTTATTTTAGATAGATGGCAGTCTTTAATATTAAATTCGAAAGTTATTCTCCAACTGGCTTTTTGCACTTTAATGTATGTTGTCGGTACACTTATTTATAAATACCGCGAAATAAAATAGGAGATAAGAATGAGTAAGTAACATTTGTTATTGACGTCATTCATAGGAGGGAAAAATGAAAAAAATATTTGTAGCACTACTAATAGTTTTGGCAGCCCTGGGTACTGCTGAAGTACATACTTACGAAATTTCCCGGGATGACATTTATTTGGAATTCAATAATGTGGCAGTGAACATGCTTGAATTTACTGAAGCAGATATGCTAAAAGCAAAAGGCAGTAATTTCCAAATGAAAGAAGAAGATGGCGTTGTTAAGTTTACAGCAGCAGAAAAAACAAAGATAGACCTTGCCTTACCGCTTGGAGTTACCTATCACCTGCAAATAGATGATGGCAAGTATTATTTCAACGATGAAGTGATAGTAATAAAAGGTGAAGACGGAGAATTAGTACGTATTGTGGAAGGTGAATTGCAGGTAATAGATCCGAAAGAGAACTTTACAGTAAAGATCAATCAAGAGGGAATATTGGTATGGGATGAAGACGATGATAAATTCGTTAAAATTAGCTCTGAAGGTATTTTTGTACAACAAGATGGAACAGAAGAAGAAAAAAACGGATTTATCCTGAAACTGGTGGGAGGAATTGTAAATTCAGTAGCCGATTTGGCCTTAGATGAGTTAAAGAAAAACCGTTCCGAGATAATCAAAGAAATCATTAATAGGGAATTTAGATAAAAAAACACTGCCAGCAAGTAGTGTAAAATTGGAGGTAAGAAATGAAAAAACTATTATTGTTTATAATTTTAATGAACACCTTTGTATTGTGGGGAGAAGGCAGTTACCATAACTTTTCAGTAGCTCAAAGAGATGATTTTTTAGCGCCCTTGGTAAATCCTGCCAATATCGGATTCAGGAATTCCAATGGCTTTGCTTACCTGGGAAATTATAACCAGGATAAACTTGAAAAAAACAACTACTCCCTGTTTTTCAATCTCGATCAACTTTCCTATGTTTTTCAGAAAGCTCAACAAGATCATCACTTATTAAATATGGGAATTGACCTAACCGATAACTTCTATTTTGGTACCAGCTATGACTGGACAAATAGTAAATACAAAGAGGGTTCTTGGAACTTTGGTTTGTTGGCACGCCCATACAATTTCATTTCGATAGGAGCAGTTAGTCGCAATACTTTTAATGAAGATGAAATAAACTATCGACTGGGAACAGCGGTAAGACCAGTTTTCCTAAATAAAAATATTTGGAATAGATTGACCTTGAGCCTGGATATGGATTATATTTCCAATAAATGGCAAAAACCTGTAATTGGACTAAAATCCGAACTGGTAGATGGTATACTTTTGGGAGGCAGCTATAGCTTGGAAACAGAAACAGCAGGAATAAATTTTGGTATCCGTTTATCAAACTTAGGAATAGGAAACATTACTAATCTCGATAGAGATAACAAGGTGGAATATGGTAATTTTTATTTAAATTTTTCTAGCAGAAATTTCCGGTCATTTCTAAATACACATCATCTAACTAAACCAGATAATATGCTCTATAATCTGGATATGGGAGAAAAAATAGTTGAGAAAAATCCCAAAAAGAAATTTGGACATTTCCTTATTATTTTCGAAGATAACACAACTGTACAAGAGATGGTTACCCAGTTACGAGAATTGAAAGAGAATGACGCAATAGATGGAATTCTGATAAAATCTGGGAATTTTTCAGCCAGTTTTGCCAATATAAATGAGTTGAAACAGGCTTTTCTGGAATTTAAATCTTCTGGCAGAAAAGTAGTATTCTATTATGATAGTATAGGCAATTCCAATTATGCTTTTGCTGCATCTGTAGCAGATAAAATTTATCTTAATCCTGGTGGTTCGATTGACTTGAAAGGTGTTTTTTCTGCCGTACCCTATGTGAAAGGATTGCTTGATACCCTGGGTGTAAAAATGGTAAATCTGCAGAGCCACGAATACAAAACAGCTTTCAATATGTTCTCGGAAAAACAGATGACTCCGGCTGAAAAGGAAGCTTATGAATATCTTTTGAGTGGAATTTACGATGAAATGGTAGAGATGATAGAATCAGGGCGGGGTGATATCTTGAAAAAGCCAGTGACTCAGATTATTGACGAAGGTCCCTATTTTATTGCGAATGAGGCTTTAGAAGTTGGCTTAGTAGATGGACTTATTTATCAGGATCAACTGGAAGAAAAATTGGAAGAACTGTATGGCGAAACCAAGGTAGTAAAAAATGTTACAAAAGTTGATTATGTGTACGATTGGCAAAAACCACAGAAGGACAAAATTGCAATAATCTATGCTTTAGGTAATATACATATGGGCGAAAGTATGGGTAATACCAGTATTGGTTCCGAAACTTTAGCGAAACAAATTAAAAGAGCGCGAGAAGATAATTCAATAAAAGGAATTATATTACGTGTAGATAGCGTAGGAGGTTCAGCTTTAGCTTCTGAAATAATTGCTCGAGAAATAAAACTGTGTAAAAGCGGTGAGAATACTAAACCAGTAGTAGTTTCCATGGGTGGTTCTGCTGCTTCTGGCGGATATTACATTTCCTGCTATGCTGATAAAATTTTTGCCGATCCTTGTACCATTACCGGTTCAATAGGTGTGGTGGGAATGGTTCCTGATCTATCTGGACTATGGGAAAAAGTTTTAGTGAACTGGTCGGTAGTGAAAAAAGGGAAAAATGCTGATTTCTTGAATATCCATCGCGGTCCTTCCGACAATGAAATAAATATGTTGGAAAGATCTATTGAGCAGACTTACAATAAATTTACTTCTGAAGTTGCTGATGGTAGAAATATGTCTCAGCTTGAGGTTCACAAAGTGGCTAAAGGAAGAATCTGGACAGGCAAACAGGCCATGGAAAGAGGTCTGGTGGATGAAGTAGGTGGACTGCAAGATGCTTTGATAGCTATGAAAGAAATGGCTAACTTAGAAAATGAGATCGAGCTGGTTGATTACAGTAAAGATAGTGGCAAAATAGACCTAAATCTTTCCTTTAGCAGTATAGGTGTTTCTGAAAAAAGCATAATTCCTCCCGAATTGAATTCCATAAAAGATATGCTCGAAAACTACCAAAACTACAAAGACGAAAAAATATTGTACATAATGCCATACAACTTCGATTTCAAATAACAAAAACTAGCAGCGCCTCGCTTACTAGTGGGGCGCTTTTTATAAAAGAAACTAACATATTAAGCGTAGCCTAAAAAATGGGGGACCAGCAACAGGAATTGTGAAGATATTCAGAATAAAGAAATAGGCAACTAAATTTGATCTAAACACATGTTTACCAACTTCTTGATTGATTAGAAATAAAATAATGGGTAGTCCGCTCATACTAATACTACCATTTAGAACTCCACTAACTAAACCAATAGGTGTTGTTACAGGGCTGTTTTGTCGGAATTTTTTCTTAAATCCAATAACTGTAATGTGCCAAAAACTAAAATTAGAAAACCAATTCCAACCCGCAAAAAATTATCTGGTAATACCACTAACAAATGTGTTCCCAAGGGCATTCCTATAATACAAAAAATCAGTAAGATAATTATATGCTTTAGTTGCACCGAACGCCAACAACTGCTAAAAACCACGATATTGATAACGATGGAATGAGAAGTACTGGTACCATTATTTTAGGAGAAATGAACAGAGTGAGAAGTGGTACAGCCAAAATTGAAAATCCAAAGCCGGTTAAACCTTGCAAAAGTGATGCTACCAAGAAAATAAGAGCAATTATCATACTATTTTAGATTTTTTATTTTTTCACGAAATTTTTCAATATCTGGCTTCACACTTTCCAAGATATCTTGCAGCAAATGAAAATCTAAAATATTAAAATTTTCCAACTTAGGCTGCATAAAAATGTCGGGTTTGGCTGCTTCCAGTTTGGCATCTATCAACGAATCTTGCATTATTTGGAAAGAGGTGAAAATCGATTCAAAAATAGATGGAATTTCTTGGTTGTTTTTATCGATATGACCAGTTACATCTATAGCGATCACAAGATCACATTCTTTTTGCAAAAGATCATAGGGAAGAGGATTGGTAACCCCACCATCTACATATATATGATCGTTTATTTTTATCGGCTCAAAAATTCCGGGAATAGAGATGCTGGCTCGTACCGCTTCTCCCAAATTACCAGTTTGGAAAACTTTTTCTTCCATTTTCCAAAAATCTGTAGCAACAACTTTAAGAGGGATTTTTAATTTAGCAAAATTTTCTATCCCTACTTTTTTCTTGAAATATTCAATTATTTTATCACCTTTCACGAAGCCATGTTTGGGAAAAAGGGAAAGGTCCACAAGAGCAGAGTATTCTGTAATTTTTGGTTTGGGAAAAAGTTCTGCCAACTTATCTGCAGGAGTTCCGGAACAATAAAGGGCACCGATTAGAGCTCCAATACTAGTTCCAGCAACCATACTTGGCTGAATTTCTAATTCATCTAAAACCTGTAAAAAAGCGATATGGCTGTAGCCTTTGGCACCACCTCCACCCAAAGCCAAACCGATCTTCTTTTTTCGTAAAGATTGCAATTTTTTGAAAAGATTCATATTTCCAATACCTTTCCTACCCCACCACTAGTAGTATGGGGATATATTTCCTTTATTTCTTTTTGATGCTGTGTGCAATGAGTGGGACATATCAATTGAAAAGTTTTTAAAACAGAATATTGGGAAAAACCATGAAATCCGCCAATGATAGCATAAGGAGCAGAAATCGTTCTAGCAAAATCCACAAAAGGTTTTAACCCAGGATGTGAACATCCTACAACTATTACAGCACCTTTAGAAGTCTTCAAAACCAGCGCTTGTTCCCATTTGCCATCGCCAGCAAATATACCAGTACTATAAATTCCAGTAGCAATTTTTTGTGATTCTTCGATATAGAAAATTTTTTCTCGATTTTTTATACCACGCAAATTTTTGGGGATATACAACGCTGCCTGTTTATTTTGGTTTAAAAGCCAGGAGAGGCCACCTATATGGTCAAAATCGTTGTGAGTAACAAAGATTATATCAGCATTTTGTGGCTCTATCTTCATTTTTCGCATATTATTACGCAGAATTTCACCGTTTTGTCCTGTATCGAAGATAATTTTATGTTTCTTGGTTTCAATATAGCAACTAAATCCCCAGTCAGCTAATAGATTTATCTGGGTGCTGGTGTTA
>JAXHUB010000179.1:0-2622 GCA_034189845.1 Candidatus Cloacimonadota bacterium
AAAAAAATTTGCTTACGAGAAAGAGGATCGATGAAACACACATTGAATTTTCCATCGTTTACTTTGGCATTGGGAGTTAGACGAAATCCACTGCCACAATACTGTCCGTTTCCTATACTCAGTAGTAGAGGCTTTCGCCTGTTATTCTTAACTCTTTGCAAATGATTTATAAAGTTTGATATTTCACTCTTCATAATGCTTTCATCAAAGCCCACAAATAGTGAGTAAAACCGTTCAATTTTCTGTTTTGTGCTGCTATTTTTGCTACTTGAGCATCCAACCCCATTCCCAAAACATTAACGAAATAAGTAGTATTGAATCTACCACATCTATTTTATGAGATTTCCCATATTGAATTAAATTAACAGCTGCTTAAAACATTGCGGGGGATAAAAAATATCTTAGTAAGTCATTACCTCCGCTCTTTAGAATAATACCCAGTTTGGTCTGTTTACCAGAAAGCATGATGCCGTTTGCAACTTCGTTTATAGAAGCATCTCTTCCAATTGCTACCAACAGTTTAAAACCAGCTTCTACAGCTTTTTTACTTATCTTTACAGCATGTTTAGGATATTTAGTAAGTTCAATTTCAAATGGAATCTTTTTGTGGTTTAATGTGTGAATTACATTATCGATTGTATTGCTGGCTTTCCCTGCGCTGCGGTAGTATTTGCTATAATAAACCAAGTTTCTTTATTCACTATACTACTTTTTTTTTAGAATAAACACAAACTCACCTTTGGGTAAATCTTGTGTCATTGTTGTTAATTCTGCTAAAGTTCCCCAAAATAGTTTTTCTTGGGGATAGGTTAATTTATAAGCAATAATTGCTTCTCGGTTACTTCCTAATACTTTTTTCATATCTCGTAGTAGCTGTTTCAAACGATATGGAGCTTCCAAAAAAAATATGTCAAAATTATGAGGTAATTTTTTTAAAGCTAATTTTCTTGCTTCCCTATTGGCCGGCAAAAATCCGTAATATATAAATTTTTCCAGTGACAATCCACTAATCATTAAAGCTGCCATTAAAGAAGAAACCCCCGGTACAGAAACCACTTTAATACCGGCTTCGTGGCAAATTTTTACCAATTTATTGCCCGGATCTGCAAAAAGTGGGGTACCAGCATCACTTATAAGAGCTGCTGTTTGTTGGTGTATTTTAATTTTTTCCAAAACATTGTGTGTTTGTTCCTCTTCGTTGTGCTCGTTCAAAAGTTCCAGAGGTTTTTCAATATCATATCCTTTGAGCAATCTGCTACCCACCTTGCGCTCTTCGCAAATCACAAAATCAACCTTATTTAATACTTCCAAAGCCCTTTGCGTAATATCCTTTTTATTACCAATAGGTATGGCAACTACATATAATTTCATCTTTTTTTGATTCTCCAATAAACACCTGCCAACAATAAAATTACAACTATCAATATTCCTATTAGGCTTATTTTCAAGCTTACATCATAGATTTCGGGTTCGAATTTAAGCTGCAGAATATGCTCTCCTTCTGGAATTACCACGCCGCGCAAAATATAATTGGCTGCATATATAGGAACTTCTTTTCCATCAATAAAAGCTTTCCAGCCAGCCGGATAGTAGATTTCACTTATAGTGAGAAAACCTTTCTCATCAGTTCTAATCTCAAACTCCAGCTCATGCAGTTCAAATTTACTTAAGCTAACCTCTGTTTCATGAGGAATCTTTATATCTCCTACCATTTCTTCGACAATTGCTATTTTCGCAGGGTCAAAATCGCTACTATTTAGCCGCTGGATTATCTCCTCTTCATCTCTAATTAGCTCCAAATCTTCCACAAACCACGCCCGGGGCAAATAAGAGGTATTCTTATATAAAGCATATTGTTTCTCACGGTCAAAAAGGACATATTCTAAACGATCGCTAGGGATTTTTTGATTAAAAATTATATATTTCACATTTAACATATTCACAACATTCCAATTTATGGGCAAATTACCATCTATGTTTGTATATAAACATTCATCAATAATTTTCTGATAGCGTTTTAGTTTAGCACCATGATAGCCACCAATTGTTTGATGATAATATGCCCAGCGATTCTGGCTGAATTCACTTCCCAAGGGAAAGATACGGAAAATTTCCTCATCGCCCAGCAAATACTTATCTACTCTGTTTTCTTTAAATTCATTTATATTGTAATTTGATTCTAAATTCGTTAAAAACCGTTTATCTATCTGAAGAAGATCGGCAGTGGAAACCACTAGAAGCACAATTAGAAAAACATACTTGGAAATTTTCTTAGCCGAAAACAACCAGATTAGAAGCAAAAATACGGTTGCTATTAGGAAAAAACGCAAGCTGTCTTTATGCAACATCTCAAACCGTTCCTGGCGTAAATCTTGCAGATACTGCCTAGCGTAATTAACTCCCTTGTTTTGTCCATAGTGTTGTATATAGCTAGAAACTATTTGTTGCTGTTCATTCTCTTTTACAAAATTCATATTTTGCAAGGTATCTTGAAAGAGCTGAAAAATAACAAACAACACCACTAGTCCAATTAGAGAATGTTTTAATATTTTTTTTAGATTTTCCCTATTCTTAATAATATATCGAATTCCAAATGCGGCTAAGACTACCACAGCAAATTGC
>JAXHUB010000018.1:0-4119 GCA_034189845.1 Candidatus Cloacimonadota bacterium
AAAATTCAAACCTACAAAGGTTGCATTTTCACCCATGCTGTCACCGTTAATATCACGATAAGTAGCATAACCAGCGTAAGGCTTGAAAATACCATCTAATATACCAAAATTAGGATTATTACGTCCAAATAATGGGGGCAATTCAAATCCTGGTTCATAATTTGCAATCACATAAAAGTCCATATCATCTGTGTTATCTATATCATCATCAATTTCATAAACTTGACCTGCCAATTTCATTATATTTGGAATTGTATATTCTATATCTATGGCATAGTCTATCCAACGTCCACCTTGGTTTTCCATTACATCGCGAGCTAAACCACTAAAACCTAAACGTCCATTTTTTGCAAAATTAATTCCAAGTTGTCCACCTAGATCTTTAGTAACAGCTGTGTCGTAGGGATAATAAATTGTCCAATCTAGCCATGAAATATCTCCTTTTAATTTTAGCATCCAGTTACTTTGTGGTACATATAGTTGATATACGCTCATATTCTTGGAGGCCAAACTTGTTGTTAGTCTGCCAAATTCATAGGTATCGTAACCAACTATAAAATCGGCATAACCATACATATCAAAGGATTTCCAAGCGGATTTCAGTTCGATATCTTTCATGTTTTCATATCCATGTTTGAAATATTTAGTAAAGTCCATACTTAAAGCATAATCTTCACCACTGAAGCCTAAACGTAGCTGATTAAGGTAAAAACCTTTTTCAGTAGTCCCGTCGCCATCTGGATCGTAACTGTCCATGAATTCTGTTCCAATACTTACTTCATGGGCTACTAATGCTAGCGAAATTGCTAGTGATAATAAAATAATTAAAGTTTTTTTCATAATTTTCTCCTTTTTTAAAATTTCTCTTACCCTTTTACAAGTTAATATAGCTTCATTTTTTATGTCAACCTTTTAATTTTTTTCATCTCAAATTTTAATATTTAAATTCAATATTACTGAAAATATAATATGTTTCCGATAACTGCAAATCTTTTTTGTATTCCAAAGATAAGTTAAGCTCTGGTATATAGCTAATTGTAAGCTTTCCAGTTAATTTTTCGTAACGATTTATGCTGTCTGCCAAAAATTCTACTTTTTCAGACTCGGCAAAAGGATCATTCGATAAATTGCCTTGTTGAATATTCTCATAGATAACATCCACGCTGAAATAGGGATTATAATAAACCATTTTCCCGGCAAAAGTTAAAAGGTTAGTACCATATTCATACCCTAGTAATCTATCGTCATGGGAATATCTCAAATTACTGTATTCTAAATTATTGCTTTTATGGCCATACATCCCAGGACCTACACCTGTTAATTCAAAAGAAGCCTGCAAAGGTAATTGCTTCATACTATATTCCAAACCACCCTGAAAAGCTAACGAAGTAGCCCAATATTTTGTAGTTAATCTTTCCTTTTCCAAATCATCTAAAAACAAATTTCCATAAAAAGACATTCCCTTAACAGGTGAAAATTTTCCAAAGACATAAGCTGCAATATTATCTCGCCCATGGTATTTATTATCTATAATTTTATAGAGTGCCAAAGGAGAAGAGTAAGCCAAGTCTATGGTGCGATCACCATATAGTATTGTATTTCCGACAGATAAACTCATAAAACTGTTTGCATAATTTAATGTTTGAATAGCCATTGATTTTGTTTTATAATCGCTTTCGTTTCGCAGGCTATCTGGCGTAAGTTGTGTTGTAATACCGGTGTAACTGAAATTTCCTAATTTTTTATAATATTTAACATAACCATAAGGTGTAACCTGCGAATTTAAAATAATAGAACTATTTAGAGAATGTCCTAATTTAAAAGTACCATAGCCACAAGATAAATTTAAATATTTATTTTTATAATCCAACTCGGAAATCATATCTACCTGATAGTAGGTATCTCCATCTTTGAAATAATTATTCCCCATAATAGATAAATCAGGATTTTCCTCGATGAAGCTGTTGTCACCAGTAAAATGTCCCTTTTTAAAAGTTAAACGCACTCCAAAATTATCATAGAAATTGCCTCCGAAATCTATTCCATAATAATCTCGACGTCTAAAATAATTGGAATTATCTTCCTCTTTAATATCATATTCTATTCCCAATAAACCAGAGAGAAAAAGATTAATTTCGCCTTTTTTATAAGTAGCTAATCTCTTTTTATGGAAGTGAGGCTGCCAAACTTCCCTAAAATTTTTTTTTAAACTCTCCCATGGATAAAGGGCAAATCCTGTGTCTTTTTCAGATTTTATTTCCAACCTTTTTAAATGATATTTAACTAATTTTTTATAAGAAGGTGCAAGCTCTGCTTTTTGCAGTTTTTTTAATTTATTAATAACATCGGAATGATAGATTGGGTATATATCTGATGTTTGTGGTAGCTCTTTTAGATTTTCCATTATATTTAAAAAATCATAAACAGGATCTTCTATGGGTATAATAAAATCTGCTTTCAAGCTAATAAATAAAGCAATCAATAATAAAATTCCTAAACACCTTCTCATATTAATCCTTTCTATCTAACAATTGTAATAAAAGTTATCTTTTCAATTTTTGCTTTATTACCAAAGGGATCTGCTACTATCAATTCAAAAAGATATGAAGAATAATTTTGCAGTTGCTGCATAGGAGTAAAAATTAATTTTCTAGAATTTGCTTGAATTATATCAACTTGTATATCCTGGTTTGTTTCCACTTGTTGTAAACTTGCTTTAATATCTTTTTTCAAAATCATCTCATCAAATTTAAATACTATTTCAGGAAAATGTTTATCTACAGAAGCGCCATCTGGTGGCCAAAATTCAACCAGCTTTGGTGCCAGGCTATCTTGTCTTGTTGAACCTCTAAATTCTATGGTTTGCTTATCTTTCTTATTAGATTTTAAATCTAACATATTTTTAATCTCAAGTTTATATTTTAAAGTATCCATTTTTGAAGTAACTACAAAAATCTTGGCTTCTTCTAAGCTGGTGGAAACAATAGGCAGTTTTTTCTCAAGCGAATCAGTTGTATTTATCAAAATATCAGAAAAACTAGCAATTTGCTCACTCAAATTCAATCTCAATTTATCTTTTGATTCTACAACTATATTTGTTATTTTTGGTTTAGTTGTGTCCTGATAGGTAAGCTCCAGGTTTATAGATGCCATTTTCTGTTTAGGAATAAATTGATGCGCATGGGGTTCGGAATCTGGATCATATCTGCTATTATCGTTTTTATCAACATAAGCCTGTAAAACATGATCAATGCGATTTAAATTTTCCAATTTGAAAGTAGAGCTATCAATTTTTTTAGTAAAAATATGCAATGAGTCTGCTGTATTCACCGAAAGAGTAACTGTTTTTTTCCTATCTGCTGGATCTTCAAAATTAAAAGTCCCGGAAATAGAAGATTCTTCCACTTGGCCGTTTCTAAAAATAAAAATGTAATTTTTATCGAGTAAATTACCGTGTTCACCTCTAATATTTTGACTAAAACTAAAAAAATAATTTGTAGAATCTTGTAATTCTTCTAGCCAAGAGATAGTTAAAGCTCCTCCACTCCAATCGTATTTTCTTTCTAATATGGGAGGAAAAATGCTAATACCGGTCTTAATGCTATTTCGCTCTATAGGTTTGGAAAAAATCACCTCTATTTCATTTACTTTAGAAATATCGGAATATTCTTCTGGTGATATTGCTAGGATTTCTGGATTTTTTGTATCTTTTTCTCCACCAGTAGGTGCTTTTTTATGACCGCAACTAAAACAAAAAATAATGAGTGATAAGAAAATTAAAAATTTTTTCAACTTCCATTTTCCTTTACATTATAACGACGTTTAAAAGCATTTATAAGTGTTAGGGAGCTGGTATATTCTATATCGCCTCCAAAAGGCAACCCGGTGGAAAGGCGAGTTATTTTTTTGGTATAATGTTCTAGTTCTTCTGCTAAAAAATTCATTGTAGTCTCTCCTTCAGTAGAAGGGTTCAAGGCTAAAATAACCTCTTCTACTTGGTTCGCTTTTATAGTTTTAAGAAGTTGGTAAAAATTGATTTGGTCTGGTCCAATACCATCTATAGGAGATAGCAGATTATTCATTACGAAATAGGAGCCGTTATATTCATGGGTGTTTTCT
>JAXHUB010000180.1:0-7021 GCA_034189845.1 Candidatus Cloacimonadota bacterium
TTTATTTTGCTTGTCTTGTAATAAAACCGGCACACAATCTGCAGTCCTTATTATCAAATTAACATCAAAAAGAGCCGTAACTAAGCCATCATAGCCATCTATCATTTTAACTTTGGCATTAAGATCTTCCCCAGTTACAATTTTCACTCGATTTTTATGCACCTGTTCAGCTAAAGTAAAAAATTTGCCTGGTAAAAAGTCAAAATTAATTTCCGATACTGGATGGAAGGCGTTTCCGAAATATTTTCTAATCATAGTCCTATGGGTATATACGATTTATCATTCTAGGAAATGGGATTACTTCACGAATATGACGAATACCACTCATCCACTGTACCAGTCTTTCCAAACCTATTCCAAAACCACTATGAGGTACAGAGCCATATTGTCGCACATCCAAATACCACTGGTAGTCATCTAATGGCATATTTTCTTCTTTCATGCGCTGTTTTAATATGTCAAAATCGTCCTCACGCTGGGATCCCCCGATTATTTCGCCAAATCTCTCTGGTGCTAATAGATCTGCTCCCAAAACTAAATCTTCATTTTCTGGATCTCTCTTCATATAAAAAGCTTTGGTTTCTTTGGGCCATTTTTCCACAAAGACGGGTACATCATAACCTTCAGTGAGGATTTCCTCTTCTGTAGCTCCGAAATCTTCTCCATATTTTATTTCAGAGCCTTTTTCTTGAAGAATAGAGATCGCCTGCTTGTAAGTAATCTTCTTAAAATTGTCGTCTGCTTTTTCCAAAGCTTTTATATCTCGCTTCAAATTGTCTAATTCTTTTTTATTTTCAGTTATAACTTTTCTAATAACATATCGTATCAATTCTTCCTGTATCTTCATATTTTCTTCATGTTCCACAAATGCAGCTTCAGCGTCCATCATCCAAAATTCTGTGAGATGTTTTCTAGTTTTAGACTTCTCTGCTCTAAATACTGGTCCAAAATCATATACTTTCCCTAAACTGGTAATTCCGGGTTCTAAATAGAGCTGCCCAGATTGGGAAAGAAAAGCACTTCCTAAATCGAAATAGGGCACTTCGAATAAGGTTGTAGTTCCCTCGCAGGCATTAGGTGTTAAAATTGGTGAATCGAAGCGATAAAATCCATTTTTATTAAGATATTCACAAATGGCAAAATAAACAGTATGACGTATTTTTAGTGCGGCTATCTGTTTGCGAGAACGTATCCATAGATGTCTATTTGAGAGCAGAAAATCTACTCCATGTGCTTTTTTACCTATAGGATAATCTATTGATTCTCCTATTATATTCATATCGATTAGTTGAAATTCATAAACATCATCTTTTTGGGGATGTTTGCTAACCTCACCAACAGCTTCTACAGAGGTTTCCAAACTCACTTGTTTCACTTTTTCAAATTTGGCCTCACCCATATTGGGTTTAAAAGCTACTGCCTGAATTTCTCCTGAACCATCTCTTAAAATTATGAATCTAAGTTTACTACCGGATTTACGATAATTTCTTACCCACCCCTTAATTTTTACAGTCTCTCCTAGATAATTCCTTATATCTTGTATAGTTACAGTTTTCATGACGTCTCCTTGATAATATTAACTATTTTCAATGCGATATTTAATGCTCTGGAACCAGCTTTACCATCAACTAAAGGTGGTTTACCGGTTTTCACAGAATTTATAAAGGCTTCCAATTCTACTGTTAATGAGTCTTTAGAAGGATTAGAGGCATCTATTATGTTTGTATCTACAACATCTTTTGGATCTATTCCCTCATAATTTCCAGCTATTAACTTGGGAATAATTTTGTATAACTTTGCCGATTTTTTTTGATGTTTAACTTTCATATTCTGAAAATCGATAGAAAAATATGCATCCTTTTGGAAGAAACGCAATTGTCGAGAGCGTTTCATGGAAATTCTGCTTGCAGTCACATTGGCCACAGCCCCGTTTTCAAATTCCAACCGTGCATTTGCAATATCAATATTATTAGTAATTATCTTAGCTCCGCTAGCACGAATCTCCTGTACTTTGCTGGCAACAAAGGAGAGGATCAAATCTATATCGTGAATCATTAAATCTAGCACTACCGGTACGTCACGATTGCGTGGATTAAAAGGCGCTATGCGATGACATTCTGCAAACATAGGGTTATGAACCTTATCTGCTATTGCTAATATTACCGGATTAAACCTCTCGATATGCCCTACCTGCAATATCACATTCTCTTTTTCCGCCAATTCTATTAATTCTTGTGCTTCCCACATCTCTGCTGTTATTGGCTTTTCCAAAAAAACATGAATCCCTCTTTGGAGTGCTTGCTTAGCAATTTCATAATGGTATGTGGTATTTACAACTATAACCACAGCATCTATTTCTTGCAAAAGTGATTTTAATGAAGAATATTTTTTAAAATTGTACATCTGAGAAACTTCCAAAGCACGTTTCTTGTTTTTATCATAAATTCCACGAAAATCACAACATCCATTACTCCCCAATATCCTAGCATGATTATGGCCAAATTTGCCAACACCGACCACACCCAATCTTATCATTTCATCCTCCAAAATTAGTTAAATTAGAATTTATGAATCCCCTTTGATGTCAAGAAAACTTTAAAATGTTAGTCTAATACTCTACTAACATATTCTTATTTAGAATTTCCATTTTTGACCTTGCCAAATATAATCATTTGGTAAAATTGCAATTATAAGGAGAAATTGATGGATTTGCTAACCTTAATTTTCATTGCATTAGGACTAGCCATGGATGCTTTTGCTGTTTCCATTGCCAGTGGGGTTGCTATTCGCTGTTTTAAAAAAAGTATTGCATTTCGGGTTGCTTTCTTTTTTGGCTTTTTCCAAGCTATAATGCCGGTTTTTGGCTGGCTGGCTGGTAATAGCTTCCGGGTTTATATTGCCAGCTTCGACCATTGGATTGCTTTTGGCCTATTGGCTTTTATCGGTGGGAAAATGATCTACGAATCTTTTTACATAGAAGAAAAAGAGAAAAGCTGCAATCCAGAAAATATTCTGATATTATTTACATTAGCCATAGCCACCAGCATCGATGCTTTGGCAGTGGGCCTTAGCTTTTCCCTTCTGAACATAAACATAATTGAACCTATTTTGATTATTGGCGCTATTACTTTTATCCTTTCCTATATTGGTGTATTTTTAGGAGATAAATTCGGTTCTCTTTTCGAAAATAAGATCGAAATAGTTGGCGGCTTAGTGTTAATTGGAATTGGCATTAAAATTCTGTTGGAACATTTACTTTAATAAATATTTTTTTTAAAAAAAAGGCTCTTTTACTTATTTCAAAAACCCTAACAATTTTCTGCTTTTGTTTGCTAAATAGACAGTTAATAATGTTGCTTTTGCGCTAAAAATATATTTTATCCTTGACTAATATTATTTAAGTAGGAATTTTTTTTGCGTTTGATAGTTAAATATTATAGGGGAGTTATTATGAAATATTTGCCAATTATTTTTTTATTAGTTTTTACAAGTTTTTTATGGGCACAAACAGCAGAAGCACACGAGTTTGGTAGTGGCACACCAACAGATCCTTACTTATCAGATATCCAGCCTGCAGAATTTATACTGGATAGCAGCGTACAATAGTGAAGTGCCAGAGCCTTCGCAGCAAGAACGCTGGGCGGCCAATTATATACAAACAGCCGATATAGATGCTACTGAAACCGAAGGGTGGTTTAACGGGGATGGTTGGAAACCAATTGGAGAAGACGATAATGATTTTACAGGTTCATATAATGGTTATAATTATATTATTAGTAATCTATTTATTGATCGCAACGATTACACAGGATTGTTTGGTAAAATCAGCAATTGTGAAATAAAAAATTTAAAAGTATTCGCAGATGTCTCAGGAGATAAATTTATTGGTATGGTAGCTGGTGCTGCCTCTTATTCAAATATTATTAATTGCCATGTAAGTGGGATATTAAATGGGACATTGATAATAGGTGGAATAATTGGTAATTCTGGTAACAATTCAATAAAACAGTGTTCCAACAGAGCCAATATAAATGGTGAAAAATCTGGTGGAATTACCGGAAAATCTGTGTTGGATAATATGGTTAACTGTTTTAATTTTGGTAACATAAGTGGTGAAGAATATGTGGGCGGATTAGTAGGAAGGATTTTGCAAAGCACAGTTACAAATTGCTGTAGTATTGGTATTGTTACAGCTGATGATGATACAGGCGGATTGATAGGTTTTAAGGATGAATCAACAATTACCAGTTGTTATTGGGATACAGAAACTTCTGGGATTAATATAAGTGCTGGCGGGGAAGCTAGAACCACCGAAGAAATGACCTATCCTTATGCAGAAAATACTTATGTTGATTGGGAATTTGGTGAAGTTTGGTTAACGGATGAAGATTATTCCAACAACGATGGTTATCCTTACCTGAATCCAACTTCTATGGGAGACATTATTTCATATACAGAAACAACCGGTCCTATTCCTTTGGAAGTAGAATTCACCATAAATCAACCAGAAGAAGAATATGTGTACAATTGGGATGCAGATGGCGATGGCAATTATGATGGCAATGGTGCAGTCTTCAGTTTTATCTACAACCAGGTTGGTAACTATACTATAGAATTGCAAGTGAATCCACCCAACCTAGAATCATTTACAAGTATATATCCCGATTTAGTAGAAGCAAATCTGTCTTTTGAAGCGGAAGCGGTTGAGGAAAATTCGAATCTTTATTATTTTAGTGTTAATGAACCATTTACAGATTTCACATATAAATGGGATGCAGATGGAGACGGCGAAATTGACGGCACGGGGACTGAATTTTCCTATTTATATGAAATACCAGATATTTACACTGTTACACTGCAAGCTTTTAGTGGAGATGAACTTTTAGGCAGTGCTCAGCAAGAAGTTAATCTACTTCAATTCAATTCGCAGTGGGTAACCATAGAACCATGTGAAGGTTTAGTACCATTAGAAATTGATATTGAACATTCCTATGAAGACCCTTATTATCTTGGTTATCTATTAAAATTGGAAAACACAGACTTTCCCGAATATGAGATTCAAACCGGAAACTGGGACGAAAACCTGGTAATTGATAAAATTGGCCATTATAATGGAATTTTTTTTGGTTTGTGGGAAATGGGACCAGATATTTGTACAGATTTTCTGGAATCATTTGATAATTGTTTGTATGTGAAAGGTGCTGAATTTACCGCATCCGATTATGAAATAAATACAGGAGATAATATTTCGATAGATGCTGATTATGAATTTTATAATATTGAAGAATACAAGTGGGATTTTAACAATGATGGTGAGATAGATAGCTACGAAGCCTATCCTTCCTACACATATACACAACCGGGTAGTTACCAGATAAATTTAACCTTGGATACCGAGGAGGGCGAGATAACCTACACCGATGAGCAGACAGTATACGTTAGCGGAGAATTTTTAGATCTGCATCAGCAATATTCCATTCCTTTTACCAATTTGGAGATAACAGAAAATACCCACAAAGAAATATCTAAGATAGATTACAACAACGATGGTAAAGAAGATTTCTATATTTCTGTAAAAAAAGAGGGATATAAATCTGTTACCATCATGGGAAAAGAGGGAAATATTCTGTACGAAGAGGAGCTGGAATATGACCCTGCAGAGGGAAATCGAATTTTATTTGTAACCGAGTTTAACGGTACTCATTATCGTGCTTATTATGATACGGAAACCCTTAAACTAACCAATCTAGATACAGAAGAAGAATACTATATAAATTATCCTTGCTCAGAGATGTATGACATAGGCCTGTTCTTATACGAAAATTCAATTAATGTTGCCTCTTGTTACTATGAAGTTCTCATGATCTATCAACTTGAAGGCCAGGAATTTGTTCTAGTAGAAGAGGAGTATGTTAGTGGATATTATCAGTCAGGTAGTTGGTGGTCAGCTGTTGATTGTTTAAATTATCGTTTTTATCAAAATAACATCTCAATTATTGATCAATTTCATTCAGGAAGTGATATAGAATCACATACCCAATCTATTTTTGCAATATACAATTCTAATTTAGTGCCAACAAATTCGATCTATACTTCACAGCATCCTGCTTTCACTTACTGTAATACTACTAATTCCTATAAAGTTTGTGATGCAGAAAATGTGCTTGCTTATTCCAATTATTATTATAATGATGAAGAGATGTTGATAAGATATAAAAAAGATGATAGCTCGGTTGTTCTTAAAGATCTGGATGGGAATTTTGTAGCAACCGAAACAGTTGATCTGAATGTGATAGGAATGGCAAATTGTGAAGGCCAACTTCTAGCTTTTGTACAAGATAATGGTCAGTTGCTGGTTTACACAGATGGTGAAGAGTTTGTTTCTAACCAGCCTGAACAAGTTCCAATTAGCAACACAACTCTGTACCAGAACTATCCCAATCCGTTCAATCCGCAAACCAGTATAGAGTTTGCTTTAAAAGAACCGGGAAAAGTTGAGCTTAGTATTTACAATCTGAAAGGCCAAAAGGTATGTACTTTGGTAGACCAAAACCTGCCGGCAGATAAGCATAGTATTGTTTGGAATGGACGCGATGAGCACAACAACCGAGTTGCAAGTGGAATTTACTTCTATCGTTTGCAAACTGCTAGGCAAGTTATCACTAAAAAAATGATGCTGTTGAAGTAAAAATATCACATTCAAATAAAATCTTGTAGAGACAGGTTATCAAATTGTTCTTTTTATGTTACATAAAACTCTTCGTCGAATGCCTTTGCGAGTATGCCTCAGAGTGACAGCAGTTAAAAAGCCCATCATATTGAGGAACTCTTACGAAGGCATACGACGAAATATCTGGACTTTAAGTCTTGGAATTAGATCCCGCTTTACTGTGTTTTGCAGATAAACTCGCCTCTCTGCATTCATCGGGCAAGCCTGCCGTTGGCATGGCTGGTAAAACTCAGAGTGAATTTTTCATACATTTTAGGATATAGAACTTAAAAAAAATGATATTAATGAAAC
>JAXHUB010000181.1:0-3920 GCA_034189845.1 Candidatus Cloacimonadota bacterium
TACATACAAATCCGCTGTATCACCAGGATCCAATCGACCATTGTCGCCATCATCTATCGTGATATTATTAGCTACTTCCAATACAGGCGCATAGGCTGTAAGGTAGATAGTGCTTTCCCAATTCCCTTCTTCAGAAGTGCTTTGTAGGTTTATGATAAAATTGTGCTGATCTGGTATTTGATTTGAAACATTAAAAACAAATGGTTGACTGAAGCTAGCTATTTCGTCAGCTGCAATACTTTCTATGGTTAATTCATCAATTTGGAGTTCTATAAATTCATCGTCGCAAGTTAAACTAGAATTTATACCAGAAGCTGTTTGATTACCAACATTTTTCAAAGTAATGAAAATTTCTGCAGATTCACCATATTCTATTAGATCATCTTGACCAGAGCTAATCTCATAACCTTCCACAATCAAATAGGGTACTTCTCCATCTACTATCACAGGAATTTGATATTCTTGTGGTAAACAATTATATCCACTAATCACTAATTCAGCATAGCCAGGTTCAGTAAATTCTTCGTTAAAATAGATTGTAGCATTACCATTGACATCTGTTTGTCCAACCCCATATACTATGTTATCTTTCAATAAAGTGCAATACATGTCTTCTGCACCAGCACCATTTTCGGATATATTTACCTGGAAGCTTTCACTTCCCATTACTATTACTTCGTCGTTGTCAACATTAACATCAACCGGTTCTGCTGTCCAAATAGAAGTCATGACATCGCCCAGTACATTGCAATCGTAGAAACACCATCTTAAAGCTCCCTCTTCCCATTGATCTGGAGCTTCCACCCATGGCGCAGTGTCTATTTTAGATTCCATATGAGTAGCGCCCAATCTGTTATTTCTACTATCATAAAGTGCATCAACAAACTCACGGTGGATATGTTGGGAAGGGCCTTCAGTTTGGCCTTCATTGAACCAACCATAGCGTGAATTTCCAATAAAAGCAGTTGCGAAGTTTTCTATTTTAACCATATGCTCTGCTATGCAATCGTTATCGTCAAATGCTCCACAAATACAACCATGTGAATACATTAGAGTAAAATTATGATCTTCCCCATTTAATGCATAAAAATTGGAATTAGTTATATCACTTGTATACATATGTGCTACATAATTTGAATTGGCGTGGCCTACGTGATGTAGAAAAGATTTTCCACTATTTAATTTATTCATTAAAGTACTACCATTCCAACTTCCGGTATCACGTTCATAAAGTGTTTCAATATCATCTGTTTCTGGAATCCCATTGGTAGTATAGCCATTATCTTCATGATATTCTATTAATAGATCTAAATAATTCCCACCCCAAGTTTCGGGACTATCATAGAGGTGTTCACCTGCTAGAAGTGGCTTATCCAATTCACCTAAAACAGGATCATTTTGATAATCAAAAGTTTTATTCAGCATATTATATAGTTCATCTTCGTCGCTAAATGGCATTCTAGCAACAGCAACTTCAGGAAGAAGATCATCTTCATCCTCTTCTCCCCAATATCCATCTCCATCATCATTCCAACTACCATCTAATGCTGAAAAATATATGTCTGCCGGGATATCATCATCTTCGTAAACACTACTCGATTGTACCTGACAATAAAATCCTCGATATGGCACATGTTCTACATCGCCTGCTAATAGCACATAAGCAATATCATTATTCTGATATTCTTGAATAATGTAATTCCTCATCCTTTCTTGTGTGTCTTGCCCTGCAATATTACCATCGATATATTCAATAGTAACTAGTTCAGAACGAGCAGCTCTCTGCTGGTAAATATCTATATACTCTTCAAAATTATCGGAAAATTGGGCTGTAGTTATTATTAATAATTCATAATCACTGTTTTTTTGCCCACGATGCGGATATCGGAAAAGCATATTTTTGTTTTGTGCAAATTTTTCTACACGTTGAAGCACTTCTTTTCGGCTACTTAAGTTGTTTCCTTTATATTTGGAATCGAAAGCAGTTTCTATAGAAACTTTCACTGAAGCATAATAACTGAATTGTTTCTTTGCTGGAATATATATAGCTGGTGTAAACGTAGTAAGGGCAAATCCATAGCCATTCATATATTCTGTTGACAGTTTTCCAGCTTTTTCATTTGGAAATTCAGATTTTGAGTTATAAATCTTACTATCATAGCTAAAACTTCCGCTTTCTCCAGCAGAAATAGGCCTAACATATTGCGCTGGGTAAAGTTCCAATTTTTCTTCAATATTTTTCAGATTTTGCCATTCATAATTCACGGATACTGCCTTGTGTCCTGGTGGTAGTAATAATTTCACAGCTTTATATGGTAACATAGGACTGCCGGGATTTCCTATTTGACGAGTATCTTTAAATTCTACTGCTTTAAATCCACCTTTGTTTTCAATTACAGGTTTTTCAAACTCATAAGTAAATTCGATTAAATCTGCTGAAATCAAAGATATTACCAGAAATAAAATAGATATAACAACTATTCTTTTCATTTATTCTTCTCCTTTTTTTTTAAATATACATGCAATTTTTAATCCAGAATGTAAATAAATCTTATCTTTCTAATAATAAATTGGTGATTTAGCCTCTGTATATTAAAAAGTAGATATAACCTCCATAAAGAAATAGGAAAATTGCTGCTTCCCATCTATCTAATTTATGTTTCTTACCTGTAAACATAGTTATATATAACAATAAGGTAACCACAATTAGAAAGGCGAAATCTGGATTTAAAGCTGGATCATAATTAAGTGGACGGATCATGGAGCTAATTCCCAAAACCATGAACAAATTGAAAATATTGGAACCTATAACATTTCCAACGGCAATATCAGCATGTTTTTTAACAACAGCAACTACTGAAGTTACTAATTCTGGTAAAGAAGTGCCCAAAGCTACTAAAGAAAGTCCTATAAAATTCTCGCTCATATTCAATAGTCTGGCAATTTTAATTGCATTTTTTACAACTAACTCTCCTCCCAAAATCAGTCCAGCTATTCCCAATGCAATAAGTAGGAGTGATTGGGGTATAGAATGGAGATGAATATCAACTTCCAGATATTGCTCTTTTGCCATATTCAAAACATATATTTGAAATGCAACCAAACCAAAAACAAGAAACAAACCATCCCAAAAACAAAGAACAGAACCTTTTAGGAAAAAATTATTGGCAAGAGCAAAAACAAAAATTGTGCCGATAAGCAAAAAAGGAATCTCTTTACGAACCGTATTTTTTTTAACTGCAATTGGGCTAATAACGCCGGCAATACCTAGGACCATAAGTATATTAAAAAGGTTGCTACCCAATATATTACCAAAGGCAATTTCGGGATGTCCTTCGAAACTGGCAAATACATTTACTACAAACTCGGGAGAAGAAGTTCCGAAAGCAACAATTGTCAAACCAATGGCGATTTCGGAAACAGAAAGTTTTTTGGCTAACGAAGAAGCTCCGTCTACTAACCAATTTGCTCCATAAACCAAAACTAAAAAACCTATAAACAATAATATAACTGGCAAAAAAACAGCTGTAAACATGTACCCTCTTAAATATCTATTAGTTTTGTAACACTATCTTGTTTGGCAATCACCAAATTTAGTTCATGATTTATTTCTTTTAAAAAGTTTAGCATTGTATTTTGTGCTAAATCTGGCAAGTTATTATTTTCACTTAGATGTGCTAAGATTAGATTTTTCAAATCAGGATGAACTATTTGGCTAATCACTCCCACTGCTTGGTTGTTGGAAAGATGGCCGTGTTTACTTTTTACTCTTTGTTTGAGATGCCAAGGATATTCACCATTTATCAGCATAGTCTCATCATGATTGCTTTCTATAACAACTGTAGTAGAGTTTCGCATCTTCATTAACATTAACCTTGAACTATAGCCAACATCCGTAGCAATAGCCAGTTTTTTATTAG
>JAXHUB010000182.1:0-3111 GCA_034189845.1 Candidatus Cloacimonadota bacterium
CCATCGTAAGCTTCCGCTTCTTTTATAGCTTTAAGAGCTTGAACCTTGTTGGCTCCCATAGAGATTGAAGCCACATAAATGTAGCCATAGCTCATTGTCATCATTCCCAGATCTTTTTTGATTGTTTCCTTACCAGCTTCGGCAAATTTTGCTACAGCGCCTAGAGGAGAAGCCTTTGAAGCTTGACCACCAGTATTAGAATACACTTCGGTATCCATAACCAAAATGTTGATATTTTTACCAGAAGCAAGTACATGATCAACGCCTCCATAACCGATATCATAGGCCCAACCATCTCCACCAAAAGCCCAGACCGATTTAGGTATAAAGTAGTTCTGTAGCTCTTTGACTTTGTCTATGATAGCTGCATTCTCCTTAGTAGGTTTGGTTTCACTAAGCAATTTTTTGATGCGAGTAGTATTTTTCTTGTGTTCCATCTCAGCTTTGTCCCAATTATCCAAAGCAAACTGCAATGCTTCTTGTAACTCATCGCTGATATCTTTTGCCAATAATTTTTCTACATTGTGTTTAAGTTGTTTACGATTTGCTTCCACAGCTAATCTCATTCCAAATCCATATTCTGCGTTATCTTCAAAAAGGCTATTTGCCCAAGCAGGACCATGGCCATCTTTATTTTTGCAATATGGAATAGTTGGGAAAGTACCGCCCCAAATTGAGGAGCAACCAGTAGCATTGGCAATTATCAATCTATCACCGAAAAGCTGAGTAACCAATTTTACATAAGGTGTTTCTCCACAACCAGCACAGGCACCGCTAAACTCAAGCAGTGGTTGCTTGAACTGACTTCCTTTGAGGTTGAATTCAGAGAAACTTCCTAAAACATCGTTTGGAAGTGAATCAAAGAAATATGCATTTTCTGTTTCCCCAGCTTCTCTTTCCTCTTCAATTGGCCTCATTTCTAAAGCACCTTTTGGACATTCATTAACACATACACGGCAACCTTGGCAATCTTCGATGTAAACCTGGATTTTGTATTTATATTCACCTTTTTCCTTACCCATTGCATCGAGTACATTGAAGCTTTTGGGAGCATTTTTGAGATCTTCTTCTTTTATTAATTTAGGACGAATAGCAGCATGCGGACATACAACTGAACACTGGTTACACTGGATACATTTATCTGCATACCAGTGTGGCACAAAAGGTGCTACACCGCGTTTTTCCAATTTCGTGGTTCCACTGGGAACATAACCGTCATAAGGCATTTCCGAAACTGGTATACCATCACCTTTTTCGCGCATTATTGGTTCAATTACCGTTTTGGTGAAATGGTCAGCATTATCTGGAATGAGTTTTTGCATTTCGGCAGCTTTTTTCGGAAGTTCTTTAGGCACATCAATTTGCTGCAGAGCCTCATTAGTCTTATCGATAGCTTTCCAATTCATTTCCACTATCTCTTTACCTTTTTTCATATAAGTTTTTTCGACCGCATTCTTTATCATCTTAATTGCTGCATCACGTTCCAATACACCAGAAATAAGGAAGAATGCTGTTTGCATAACTGTGTTAATGCGATTACCCAAACCAACTTTATTAGCTATTTTCAGTGCATCGATATTATATAATTTTACATTTTTCTCTATAATAGTTTTTTGCATATCTTCAGTTAGATTTTCGAAAACTTCATCTTTTTCCCAACTGGAATTCAGCAGGAATACTCCATTTTCTTTTATACCTTCCAATATGTCATACCGTCCTATAAATGCTGGATTATGGCAAGCTATGAAATCAGCATTAGATACCAAATATTCACTTTGGATAGGCTGTTTACCAAAACGTAGGTGGCTGCGGGTAATACCTCCAGATTTTTTACTATCATATTGGAAATATCCCTGAGCATACATATCAGTATTATCACCAATAATTTTAATTGAATTCTTATTGGCACCAACTGTTCCATCTGAACCTAAGCCCCAAAATTTACAGGAAATTGTATCTTTAGGTGCTGTATCCAATTTATGTTCTATTTTCAGAGAAGAATTTGTTACATCGTCTTCTATACCAACAGTGAAACCATGACTACATTTACCATCGAGGTGATCGTAAACAGCTTTTACCATATCGGGAGTAAATTCTTTAGAAGAAAGCCCGTAACGGCCTCCAATTATGGTAAGGTCTTTTCTATCATTCAAAGCAGAAACTACGTCGATATAGAGTGGTTCACCAATACTGCCCGGTTCCTTGGTTCTATCCAACACAGCAATTTTCTTCACACTTTGTGGAATATTTTCCTTGAGCGCTTCGACGCTGAATGGACGATATAACCTAACTTTTATCAAACCAAGTTTTTCGCCTTTTTTATTCAAATAATTGATAGTTTCCTCGATAGTTTCGCAACCACTTCCCATTGCAATTATTATTTTATCTGCATCTGGAACGCCAACATAATCAAATAGATGGTAGTCTCTTCCTACCAATTTGGAAACTTTATCCATGTATTCCTGTACAATTTGGGGAGTTTTATTATAGAATCTATTCACTGTTTCCCTGCCTTGGAAATATACATCTGGATTTTGTGCTCCTACTTTTACGCGTGGATTTTCCGGATTCAAAGCACGGCTGCGAAACTCTTCGACATACTCCATTTCTACTAATTCAGCCATACTTTCATAGTCAATTACATCGATCTTTTGAATTTCATGTGAATTCCTGAAACCATCGAAGAAGTTAACAAAAGGCACTTTAGACTTCAAAGTTGCCAAATGTGACACAATAGCTAAGTCCATAATTTCTTGAAGAGAGCATGCTGCTACTTCTGCAAAACCTGTATTTCTGGCACTCATTACATCAGAATGGTCACCAAAAATTGACAGTGATTGGCAAGCTAATGAACGTGCTGAAACATGAAAAACTGTTGGCAACATTTCTCCAGCTATTTTGTGCATATTGGGAAGCATTAGCATTAAGCCTTGCGAGGCTGTAAAGGTGGTTGTAAGTGCTCCACCAGAAAGTGAACCATGTACAGCACCAGAAGCTCCTGCTTCCGATTGCATCTCTATAACATCAACGGTTTGACCGAAAATATTTTTTCTTCCATTTGCTGCCCATGTATCAGCATATTCGCCCATGGGAGATGACGGAGTTATAGGG